>CALAEY010000013.1 GCA_937891085.1 uncultured Prevotellaceae bacterium
CCATCCGCGTGCGTGGTGTCGGTGGTGTGAACGGTTCCGACCCTCTGATCATCGTGGACGGTATCCAGGGCGTGGACGTGAGCTCAGTGAACCCTAACGACATCGAGTCATTCCAGGTACTGAAGGATGCTGCCGCAACCGCCATCTACGGTGCCCGCGCTGCCAACGGTGTGATCATCGTTACTACCAAGCAGGGTAGCAAGGAGACCAAGGTGAACGTATCATACAACGGTTACATAGGCGCAAGTACCATGGCAAACGGCGGTTATGACCTGCTGGGTGCTTGGGACTTCATGGAGTTTGAGGAGCAGGGCTTCAAGAACCAGATCCAGTACAAGGGTGCCGACGTGACCAAGCTGGTTCACGACCAGTTCGGTTCTTTGGTTGACGCTTCCGGTAACGTGACGGCTTCCGGTCACCTGACCATGCCTTACACCACCGTGCCTATGGCTCAGAGCGCTGACCAGATTGCCACCATGTTCGGTATCACCAGCTATGACGCAAACTCTACTTCAGGCCGTCAGCCTCTGCTTGATGCACTGCGCGCCAACTATGCGCCTACCGGCACCAATGCTTACGTACTGTCAGCATACTACTACAATATGGACGTTCTGGGTAAGTCAGAGCAGGAGGCCCGCAAGGGTACCGACTGGTACGACCTTGTAACCCGTACCGGTTTCATCACCAACCATGAGGTTTCCCTCCAGGGTGGCGGTGACAAGGGTATGTATGCCACTTCTATCGGCTACAACAGCATGGAAGGTCCTCTCAAGGGCTCTAAGTTCGAGCGCTACAGCGTGCGTATGAACGCCACCTACAATCCTACCAAGCACTTCACTGTCGGCATGAACAACAGCATGTCGTTGAACAACACCTTCGGTGAGCGTGGTGGACAGGGTGATGACAACACCTTCGCACGTACCTATACCATCAAGTCATGGCAGGCTCCTTACAACGTAGCCGGTGACTATGCCGCTTCCCGCGGTAACGCCGGTCGCGCCAACCCGGCCCTCCTGTCAGTAGATATGGGTAATCTGAACTGGAACCGCAACGTACGTATCAATACGGCTGCCTTCGCGGAGCTGAAGGATCCATGGATCAAGGGCCTGACCCTGCGTACCCAGTTCTCTGTGAACCTGAACGGTGGCTACAGCCGCAGCATGACTTATGCCAACATCGCTTGGAACAAGGAAGGTAGCGCAAACAACACCTATTCCGAGACCGCAAGCTGGAACTTCGGCTGGCAGTGGACCAACACCGCTACCTACAAGACCACCATCGCCGACAACCACGACATCACCGTAGTGGTTGGTACAGAGGCCCTGAAGGAAGGTATCGGCTACTCTCTGACCGCCTCACGCAACGGTTACGCCTTCGAGCGCAACCCAAATACCTGGACCATCAACAACGGTAGTTCTTCTTCAGCAACCAACTCCGGTTATATGGTCAACAAGACCACGATGTTCGGTCTCTTCGGTCGTGCCGACTACTCTTATCAGGGCAAGTATCTGGCCACATTGACCCTGCGCCGTGACGCTTCCTCAAGATTCTCCGAGAAGAACCGCTGGGGTACCTTCCCGTCCATCTCTCTGGGTTGGCGTATTTCTGACGAGGCCTTCATGGCTCCTGCCCATGAGACTTGGCTGGACGACCTGAAGCTCCGTGCCGGTTACGGTACCACTGGTAACTCCAACATCGGTGCCTACAACTACGCATTCCAGTATGGTACGGGTAACAACTACGTATATGATATCCCTGGTGATGATAAAAGCGCGTCTACCGGTTACGGTATCACCAACCTGGGTGATGACAACGCCAAGTGGGAGACCTCCAAGATGTTCAACGTGGGTTATGACCTCACCGCATTCAACAACAAGCTGACCTCAAGCTTCGACTTCTACATCAAGAAGACCTCAGACATGCTTGTGCCCGCTCCTTGGTCATACCAGACTGGTCTGGCAACCCGTCCTTACACCAACGTGGGTGAGATGAAGAACACCGGTATCGACTTCTCCATCGGTTGGAGAGACAAGATCGGCCAGGTATCCTACAACATCAACGCCAACGCCTCCTGGTACAAGAACGAGGTGGTGAAGCTGGGTGCATCTGACATCTTCTACTCTTCCCGTCTGAACAACTTGACCATCACTACTCCGGGACAGCCTATCGGTATGTTCTATGGCTACCAGGTGGACGGTATCTACCAGAGCGCGTCTGACGTGGCAAGCTACGGCGTGGTTCCTTACGGCGCCACTTCAAGCGACCTGAACGCCATCGGTACCTCTTACGTGGGCCGCTACAAGTTCAAGGATGTCAACGGTGACGGCAAGATTGACGCTAACGACCGTACCATCATCGGTAATCCTCATCCAGACCTCACGGGTGGTGTCAACATCAGCCTGAACTGGAAGCAGTTTGACTTGTCAACTTACCTGTATTATTCAATCGGTAACGACATCTTCGCACACTTCAAGTACTACACCCACTTCGGTAACCTGGGTTCAAACTACAGCTACGACCGTCGTGACAACTCTTGGAGTCCTGAGAATCCTGGCGGCAAGTACCCGATGTGGGTAGGCTCTTCCGCTGAGGCTACTGAGTCTGGTAACGTATCTAACTCGATGTTCGTAGAGGACGGCTCATTCCTGCGTATGCAGACCTTGACGCTGGGTTACACCCTGCCACGCAAGTTCGTGCAGAAGCTCACATTGTCAAGAATCCGCGTATATGCCCAGATGTCCAACGTATTCACCATCACTGGCTATGACGGTCTGGATCCTGAAGTTAACCGCGTAAGCAGCGACCTCAACAAGGGTATCGACTACGGTAGCTACGGTATGCCACGTCAGTATATCTTCGGTGTGAATATAGGCTTCTAATTCCACGGGGAGATAGTGATAAGATAATATTGATAACGATTAAATTCTAATGTACAGTATGAAAAAAACATTATTATATTCAGCTATGGCGTTGGCAGCTACCCTGTCTATGAGCAGCTGCGGCGACGACTTCCTGGTGCTGGAGCCAGTGGGTGCTGTGACAGAACAGACCTTGGCCACATCAACGGGTGTCGACTATGTACTGACCAAGGCATACGCCAACCTGTTGTCTCCGGGTAGAGACTACTTTGCTGTTCCACTCGTAAACTACGCCTATGGTGACGTGTTCGGCGGTGATGCCAACAAGGGCTCTGAGTTTGCGGACCAGTCTGACTTTACGGATATTGAGACCTACTCATTCAATACCTCCAACGGTTACCTGCGCAGCAAGTACCGCTATGTATATGACGGCATAAAGTATGCCAACGACGCGGAGAACATCGCCCGTAAGGCTGCCGATGCCGGTGAGATCACCGATTCAGAGCTGAACCTGGTATTGGCCCAGACCGCCTTCCTGCGCGGCCTGTTCCACTTCGAGGCTGTCAAGGTGTTCGGCGCGGCCGTGCCTTACATCAGCTATGAGGCTTCCATCAGCGCTACCGACCCTAAGGTGAGCAACGTGGACGAGAATGGAAACTACATCTACATCTGGGATAACATCATCTCCGACTTCGACTTTGCCATGAACAACCTGCCTGAGACTTGGGGCACCGGCAACCAAGGCCGTGCCAACAAGTGGGCTGCTGCCGCTTACAAGGCAAAGGTGATGATCTACCAGGCTTCTCCTTACACCGGTGCTGAGAACGGTGCCGGCAAGACTGCCAACTGGTCCTCTGCCAAGAGCCTGCTTGAGAACATCATTGCCAACGGTAAGGACGCCAAGGGCAACAAGTACCAGCTGGCCGACACCTATGAGGAACTCTGGACCGCGGGTGAGAGCGACTGGACCGGTGAGTCCGTATTCGACGTTCAGACTTCTTACATCGGCATCTCAAACTACTATGTGGCAACATTGACCGGTACTTCCCACATCGCCATGGCAGGCGCCCTCGGTGGTGGTTGGGGCTTCTTCCAGCCTTCTGTATACCTGGTAAGCTCATTGAAGGTGGATGCCAACGGCCTGCCCGTGACCGATCTGGGTGACACCATGTCACAGCCAGCCAAGGTGCCAGATCTGGACAAGGACGGCAAAGAGCAGTACGATGATGACGGTAACCTGAAGACCAAGGAAATCATCAACACCGACCTGTCTGTGTATGTGGATCCGCGTACGGATTTTATTCTCGGCCGCTTCGGCGTTCCTTTCTATGACTGGGGCACTCCTACCACCGTTGACGGTTGGGTACGTTCTACGGGTAACGGCGGTTACTTCCTGAACAAGAAGTACCTGCCCAAGAAGGCCGACAAGGGCAGCACAAGCTCACCTAACCATACCGGCACTTCCTCCAAGAACTCTCACCTGATCCGTGTAGCCGACCTGTACTTGCTGTATGCTGAGTGCTGCATCGAGACTGGTGACAACGCCACCGCCCTGGAATACATCAACAAGGTGCGTGCACGTGCAGCCAACTCATTCGTCAAGGCTGATGCCACTACCACTGGTGGCCCATACGTATTGGAAGACCTGGTGAACGGCAAGACTGAGTCTGGCACTGCCGGCAACTACCGTATCGGTCTGTGGCCTGCAGGCACGGATGCGAGAACAGCACTGATCGCAGAGCGTCACGCTGAGCTGGCTCTCGAGGGTCACCGCTGGTTCGACCTCGCCCGCTGGGGTATAGCTCAGACTCAGGTCCAGAACTTCATCAACTATGAGCAGAACTATCTGGTGAAGTACAAGGACAAGAGCTATCCTGCCAAGTGGGTAATGTTCCCAATCCCTGAGGATGAGATCATCACCATGCAGGGTGTATTGGTTCAGAACTCAGCATGGAAGTAATTGCTTTTCGCTCGAAACAGCATTAGCCGATTCGAGTCAACCTAAATAATTAGATGTTAATTGCTTTGGAGGAGCATGCCGAGAGGCACGCTCCTCCTTTTTAAACTAACAAGTATGAATATGACAATACGGCTTATATTTGCCATACTTCTCAGTTCCCCATGCTGCCTTATATCGTGTTCTTCGGATATAAGTGTCACACACCAGTCATATACGGATGTTGTGATTACGCCCGACTATCGCGACGTAACCATTCCCCCCAATATAGCACCCCTTAATTTCAGTGTGGCTATAGAGGGCAGGGCCGCGCTTCTTGTCGATGGCACTGACGGCAGTCAGATTCAGGTGCATGCAGATGATGACGGCCTTTTCGTCATTCCCCTCAATAAATGGCAGGCGCTGCTTGATGCCAACAGGGGAAGCGACATCCATCTGACAATCTGCCAGAAAGAGCATGGAGAATGGACGGCATACCGCCCCTTTGCCATCCATGTGGCCCGTGAAGAGATAGATCCCTATCTGGCCTATCGCTTAGTGCAGCCAGGCTATACTTTCTGGAACCGCATGGGAATCTATCAGCGCAACTTAGGGACCTACGAGCAGACACCCATCTATGAAAACCAATATACAGATTATAATTGTGTAAACTGCCATAGCTTCCCTGCACGCAATCCTGAGAAGATGACCTTCCACATGCGTGCCAAGAGTGCAGGAACGGTGATGCTGCAAGGCAGTAAGACAGAGAAGCTGAATACTCAGACGGATGAGACCGTCTCCGCCCTTGTCTATCCCTACTGGCATCCGTCAGAGGATTATATGGCATTCTCTGTAAACGACACCAAGCAGGCCTTCTTCGCGCATAGTGACAACATCTTGGAAGTGTTCGACAATGCCTCAGACGTGGTAATCTACGACGTGAAACGCCATGAGGTATTCAGCAACCCGCTGCTGAAGAGCGGAAATGCCTTCGAGACCTTCCCTACCTTCTCGCCTGATGGAAGTAGCCTGTATTTCTGTTCAGCTGTGAAAGTGGACAGTCTGCCATTGACCTATAAAGATGTGCATTATAGCCTCTGTCGCATAGACGTAGACGTTGAGAACCGTACATTCGGCACTAAGGTGGATACACTTTACAATGCCGTAAAGGAGGGAAGAAGCATTTCTTTCCCCCGTATTTCTCCAGATGGACGATTCATGGTAGTGACCCTGCACGATGCCGGCAATTTCTCCATCTGGCATCCAGAGGCAGACCTGTATATCATCGACCTTCAGAGCGGCGAGATGCGCCCACTCACAGAAGCCAACAGCCCTGATGCCACAGACAGCTACCACTCCTGGAGCAGCAACGGAAGATGGCTGGTGTTCAGCAGCCGCAGGATAGACGGTCTCTATACCCGCCCGTTCTTCACCTACATCGATGAGGAAGGTCATGCCCATAAACCTTTTCTGTTGCCACAGAAGGATCCTGTGAATTACTACGAAGACCTGTTCTTCTCTTACAACATTCCAGAACTGGTGAGTGGCAAAGTAAAGACGAATCAGCATAGCATCAGTAAGCTGATGAAGGATACGGAAGGCATTGACGTTAGTTACGCCAAAGACGTGAAAAGCCTGAGATGAGGGAAGTAAGCGGGAGTAACGAACCAGCCTGTTGAAGCATTCTCACGACAGAGGAGTTGAACTCCATCGTACGCAAAGAAGAATTTCTTCCTGTGCACAAGAAAAACCGCTGTACCGATTCACATCGCCACAGCGGTAAATTTTTGAACTAACATTTTTAGGATTATACGCAATGCATATAACCTTACATGTGCAAAGTTAGTTCATTTGATGTTTGGGCCTTTGTCGGATATTCTATAAGGATTGTCGGATGTTGGATCAGAGGAGGCATAACGTGTCCAGCGCCATTGGGATGCGCTCTGGAGCACTAAGTCTGCTCATGGCTTCCAGCTTTTCGGCGATTTGGGAGGCCCGCATGGCATCGTAGCGCACCAGCTGGTCAATGCTCTGAATATGAGCCACGACTTCTCCATACTCAGGGAAGTTATGTGCCAAGTTTTTCAGAAACTGGGGGTATATAAATAAGGTGATGACTTCTACTTTTTGCGTATCGACAGGTAAACACTCTTCAGAAGAAAAGACATCTTGCGCCTTGAGAGGGTGAAGCTGCACATCACCAGAGGTAAAGAATATGGGCTTATCCCCGATTTTTGCCTTTACCGTTCCTTCAGAAACGTAGGACAAAATCCATGGGTTAAGGTCAAGGACTCTTTGCGCACACTTGATGGGCAAAAAGTGGTACACTTGGTATTCACATGTAGCTTTATCTTTCAAGATTCACAAAGCTTTGTTGTCTCTGGCAAAGATATGATAAAAATGATTATCCGCAATTAGCCGACCAAAAATTGGGCTGAATCCTATGAAATG
>CALAEY010000014.1 GCA_937891085.1 uncultured Prevotellaceae bacterium
AGTTGAAGATACTTTTTCCTGGGCTGATGCTGGCCAGTATGCTGGCTGCTTGTGGCAAGGCTCCTGTTGACCCAGAGACTCCTTATGTCATAGAAGGAGAACTCACAGGGTTGCCAGATAGTATAGTGGTGAGGCTTTTTCAGTATGATGGCAACGTAGGCACCATGGTAACCTCTGATACATTGACAGATGGGCTTTTTCGCTTTGAGCAGGTAATGGCAGAGTCACTCAATAGAATGGGTATCTATGGCATGGGAGATGGTTTCCCAAGCATGAGTCGTACTATCTATGTGGCTCCAGGAGCACAGATTAAAGTAAAAGGGCATGATAGTCACATCTTCACATGGGATGTGGAGAGCAAGGTTCCTGAGCAGCAGGAATATGAGAAAATGATGCAAGACACCAAGGCCGACTATGACGTTTATCAAGATCTGGCTATCGAAGACAATAGGCTTTATAAGGAGTATGCACGCTTGAGGAGTTCTGGTGATGACTCTGAGGAAACCAAAGCCCGCATTCAAGAACTGCGTGACCTGCGTCAACGTCTTAGAGCGCAGCAGGATTCTGTCTCAGATGTTACTCAGGTAAAGACAATTGCAGCCATGAAGAAATTGAAGCCTTCTCAGCCTTGGCTTGAAAAGCTAAGCAGCCTTGCTAGGATGTGCATGGCCTATCCTGATTATAAATTCCGAAATGATGCCATTGAATTATATGGCCTTTTGCCAGAAGGCATAAAGACTTCCTTGCAAGGGCAGGAAATCTATGCAGGCTTGTATCCTCCAGAGGAAGCCAAAGACGGTGCCGACTTCCCTGATGCCACTTTCTATGACCTCCAAGGCAATGAGCACCATATAGCTGAGCATAAAGGCAAGTATATCCTGCTGGACTTCTGGAGCAGTGGCTGTGGCCCATGCATCTTGGCTTTCCCTGAAATGAAAAAGGTATATGAGAAGTATCAAGACCGATTGACCATTGTCAGTATGAGCACCGATACGGATAGCCGCTGGCGTAAGGCTTCTGAAGAACATGATATCACATGGAGCAATTGGAATGAAGGCAAAGGCACTGGTGGCCTCTATGCCCATTATCGCATCATGGGGATCCCATACTATGTGCTTATAAATCCCGAAGGAAAGATTGAGAAGCGCATGATGGGCTACGGAGAGAATATGTTTACGGAGTTTTTTGCTGAACTGCTGGGAGAATAAGAGTAAGGACAATACACTAAAAAGACCATTGAACTGTGGACTGAACTGGAAATGCTCTTTATGACGGTATATTTACTATCTTTGCAAAGACAAAAATGCAGCAGAATAGGCTGCGTTAATAATATTTAACGGGCTAAGTAAGCGTACAAACGGATTTTTTTAGTTTATTTGCAAAGAGATAAGAATAGGACAATTTTTAACGACTATAGAAATGAAGTTGAAGATACTTTTTCCTGGGCTGATGCTGGCCAGTATGCTGGCTGCTTGTGGAAGTGGTGCAGAGCGCACTGCCGAAGAGGAAGGCGTGGAGACGGCCTTGCCTCAGGAGGAGGCGCAGGTGACGGTGATGACGGTGAAGCGTCAGGCGTTCAACCATGAGCTGGTGAGCAACGGCAAAGTGACCTCTCAGCAATATACGGATCTCTATTTCCGTCGGGCGGAGGTAATTGCCCATGTGTATGTGAAGAATGGCGACTATGTGCGTCGTGGGCAGAAGCTGGCAGAGCTGGATATGTTTCCCTTTGAGAACGAACTCACGCAGCGCAAGAACAGCTTGGAACAGGCCACGCTGGAGATGCAGGACGTGCTGATAGGCCAGGGCTATGCGCCTGACAATATGGAGGCTGTGCCTGCGGATGTGCTGCAGCTGGCCAGGGTGAAAAGTGGCTACGAGCAGCAGAAGGCACTCTATGAGGCGGCTCAACATGATTTGCAGCAGGCCACGCTCACAGCTCCAATGGACGGACGTGTGGCAAATCTCTTCCAGAAGCCCATGAACATGGCGAACACTGGGGAGGCGTTCTGCCGCATCGTGAGCACAGGCAGCATGGAGGTGGACTTCAACGTGCTGGAAAGTGAGCTTCCTTTAATTAAGATAGGTGACAAGGTGGAGGTGACTCCATACGCACAGACAGCTGGCAGCGTGCAGGGCAGCGTGAGCGAGATAAATCCGCTGGTGGATGCTAACGGCATGGTGCGTGTGCGTGCCAGGGTGAGCGGGCGCGACCTCTTTGACGGCATGAACGTGCGCGTGAGTGTGAAGCGGGCTGTACCCGACCAGTTGGTGGTGCCCAAGACAGCGGTGGTGCTGCGCTCTGACAGGCAGGTGCTCTTCACGCTGGAGAACGGACGCGCCTACTGGAACTACGTGAAGACAGGACTGGAGAACCTCACGGAATATACCGTCATCGACGGACTGGAAGAGGGTAAGGAGGTGATAGTGACGGGAAACGTCAATCTGGCTCACGAGAGCCCAGTGGCAATTGACAATTCACAATTGACAATTGATAATTAGGGCTGCGCAATGCCCACTTAGTTAAGTAATTAACTACGTTGATTGTAGGCTGCACCTCAGCATAGCTCAAGTAAGTTTGGCTTTGCACTCGGTTTATACGATAATTGTGAATTGTGAATTTTGAATTGCAAATGGTAAAGTTTCTGATACAACGACCTATTGCCGTGCTGATGGCATTTTTGGCATGCTTCATTGTGGGCTTGATTACCTACAATCTGCTGCCTGTGTCTATGCTGCCTGACATCGCCATTCCGCAGATTACGGTGCAGATGACGGGGGAGAATGCTTCTGCCAGGGAGTTGGAGAATACGGTGGTGGCACCTGTGCGCAGACAGCTGCTGCAGGTGGCAGGGTTGAAGGAGCTGCGCAGTGAGACACGCGACGGACTGGGGCTGATTCGGCTGGAGTTCGACTTTGGCACGAATACCGACTTGGCGTTCATAGAGGTGAACGAGAAGATAGATGCTGCCATGAACAGCCTCTCGAAGGAGGTGGCACGCCCCAAAGCCATGAAGGCCAGCGCTACGGACATCCCTGTGCTCTATGTAAACATGACGCTGAAGAATGATGTGCCCTATGAGCCTACCACGGAGAGCCAATTCTTGGAGATGTGCCAACTGGCTGAGAACATCGTGAAGCGCCGCATCGAACAACTGCCTGAGGTTGCCATTGCAGACATCACAGGCATTCCTGGACAGCAGCTGCAGATAGTGCCTGATAAGGACCGTATGGCTATGATGGGTGTCAGCATAGAGGACATAGAGCAGGCGCTGAGTGTGAACAACGTAGAGCCTGGAAGCATGCTGGTGCGCGATGGGTACTATGAGTACAACATCCGTATGGACAACTTGCTGCGTACGCCAGAGGATGTGCAGAACATCTACATCAATAAGGGCAGCCGCCTGTTTCAGCTGAAGGACTTCTGCCAGATAGGGGTGGTGTCGAAGAAGGAGATGGGACGAAGCCTGAGCGCAGGCAAGCGGGCAGTGACACTGGCCATCATTAAGCAGAGCGATGAGAACATGGACCGCATGAAGGACAAGCTCAGCGAGACAATAGACTACTTCCGTGAGAGCTATCCGCAGATAGACTTCAGCATCAGCCGCAACCAGACAGAACTGCTGGACTATACCATCTCCAACCTGCAGCAGAACCTGCTGTTAGGACTGCTGTTCATCTTCATCGTGAGCATCTTCTTCCTGGGCGATGTGCGCTCACCGCTGGTGATAGGCATCAGCATGGTGGTGAGCATCGTGATTACGTTCTTCCTGTTCTACCTCTTTGGAGTGTCACTCAACGTGATCTCACTCTCCGGCCTGATACTGGCGGTGGGTATGATGATAGACAGCAGCATCATCGTGACAGAGAACATCTCGCAGTATAGGGAGCGTGGCAGTTCGCTTATGGATGCCTGTGCTGCTGGTACCACGGAGATGATTACGCCCATGCTAAGCTCCAACCTCACCACGATAGCAGTCTTCGTACCGTTGATCTTCATGAGCGGCATAGCTGGTGCCATCTTCATGGATCAGGCGTTCTCCATCACAGTGGGCTTGGCCGTGGCATACATCACTGGCATCATGCTGCTGCCAGTGCTCTACTACTTGCTTTACAGCAAACATGCAAAGATGCAAATATTCAAAAATGCCAATACGCCCACACGCCAGCACACCCATTCGCTTCAACGCTTTTACGACAGCGGCATAGCGTGGGTATTCAGCCACAAGGCACTTACCTTGACGCTCACCGCTCTGACCATTCCTGTCTGCATAGTGCTCTTCATCTTCATGAAGAAGGAACGTATGCCTGAGATAGACCAGAACGAGCTGATAGCCCGCATAGAGTGGAATGAGAATGTCCATGTGGAGGAGAACAACCGCCGTGTGAACCTGCTGCTGAAGGAGGTGGAGGGGCAGGTCATAGAGCATGAGGTGTATGTGGGCATACAGGATTATCTGCTGGCTAGCGGTACGGATGAACTGACGGCCACAGAGGCAGAGGTGTATCTGAAGGCTGAGAAGCCCAGCCAGATAGCTGAGTTGCAGCAGGCTGTGGCAGCATGGCTCAGGCAGCAATACGGTGGGGCAGTGGTGACCTTCTCGCCTCCTGAGACCATCTTCGAGAAACTCTTTGTGACGGGAGAGCCCGATGTGGTGGCCAAGCTGCGCCTGATGAATCGTAATGCATCGCCAGAACCTGAGAATCTGCGGACGCTGCAGGCAGAGATAGGGAAGCAGACACAACGACAGACGGACGACATAACGTGGAGCAGTCAGCTCAACCTGCAGGTGGACCATGAGAAATTGCTGCTCTACAACGTGGCCTATACAGAGGTGGACCGCATGCTGCGTACGGCCTTCAGGGAGAACCAGGCTTCTACGCTGCACTCCTACCAGCAGTACCTCACCATCAGCATCGCTGGTGAGGAGCAGAGCGTGAACCGCGTACTGGCTGAGACCTTGGTGCAGACCATGCCAGATGCTCAGGGGCATGTTTATCAGATTCCGCTGCGGGAGTTGGTCAAGGCGTTGCCTTCGGAAGACCTGAAGAGCATCATCGCTGACGATAATGGGGAGTACGTGCCATTGAACTACTACCTCACGGGCGGTGAGCAGCGCTTGATGAATGAGGTGCGCAGTGTGGTGACGCAGCATGCCGACTGGGATGTGGATTTCGGGGGTAGCTTTCTCGACAATCAGGAGATGCTGGGTGAGTTGGTCATCATCCTGCTGGTGTCTGTGCTGCTGATGTACTTCATCATGTGCGCCCAGTTTGAGAGTTTCCTGCAGCCGCTCATCGTGCTGGCAGAGATTCCTATAGACACGGCTTTCGCCTTGTTGACGCTGTGGGTCTTTGGACATACGCTCAACCTGATGTCGGCCATCGGCATCATAGTGACCTGTGGTATCGTGGTGAACGACTCCATCCTGAAGTTGGATAGCATCAACGAGCTGCGCAAGAAGGGCATGCCGCTCTATGAGGCCATACATACGGCTGGCAGTCGCCGCTTACGTCCGATCATCATGACATCACTGACCACCATCTTCGCCATGGTGCCGCTGCTCTTCACCTCTGACATGGGATCTGAGATGCAGCGCCCGTTGGCCATCGCCATGATAGGAGCCATGGTCATGGGTACGCTGGTGAGCCTCTTTGTGGTGCCGCTGATTTACTATAAGATTCAAAAATTCAAAGATTAAAGAATGAAAGCATGAAGAAACTAAGCATCATATTGATAGGGCTGATCTTCTGCACGAGCATGCAGGCACAGCTGCGCTTGACACTGGGCAGGGTGATAGAGATGGCGGCAGACAGTTCGCTGACGGCCTTCCGCAACCAGAATATGTATTTGGCGGGTTACTGGGAGTATCGCACGTATCAAGCCAACCGCCTGCCCAGCCTGACACTGAACCTCACACCTGCCAGGTATTATCGCTACATCACACAGCGCTACGACTCTGAGTCGAACCTCGACGTGTATCGTGAGCAGCAGATGTTCAGCGCTTCAGGCGGACTGAATATCTCGCAGAACTTCGACCTTACGGGTGGTACGTTCTACATAGACACCGACTTGGATTATATGCGCAACTTTGGATCGCAGACCTACACGCAGTATTCCAGTGTGCCACTGCGCATAGGATATCAGCAGAACTTGCTGGGTTACAACCCCTTCCGCTGGGAGCGCAAGATAGAGCCGCTGAAGTACGAGAAGGTGAAGAAGCAGTTCATCTACAATACGGAGCAGATGGCAGAGGAGGCTGTGTCTTACTTCTTCGAGCTGGCATTGACACAGGCTGAGCTGGAACTGGCGCAGGAGAACCTGGTCTCTACGGATACGCTCTATAAGATAGGCGTTCAGCGACAGAAGATTGCGTCTATCTCTCAGGCCGACCTGCTGACGCTGAGGTTGGATCATGTGAATGCGCAGAACACCCTCCAGAATGCCGAGATAGCCGTGAAGCGTGCCATGTTCTCTCTGGCTACCTTCTTGAATATCGACAAGGATACGGAGATCATTCTAGACTTGCCTGGCAAGCCTACCAGTAAGACCATCACGGTGGAGGAGGCACTGGCCAAGGCAGAGGAGAACAATCCTACTTACTTGCAGCAGGAGCAGAACGTGCTGGAGGCTGAGCAGAGCCTGGATCGTGCCAGGATGGAGGCGCGCTTCAATGCGAGTGTGAATGCCAGCGTGGGTTTCAATCAGGTGGCCGACAAGATGAGCGAGGCGTACCGCCACCCACTGCGTCAGGATTTGGTGCAGGTGACGTTGAGCATCCCGCTGGTGGACTGGGGCGTGCGTAAGGGTAGGGTGAACATGGCGAAGAACAACCTCAACGTGGTGCGCACCTCTGCTGATCAGGAACGCCAGAGCGTGGAGAAGGAGATCATCGTCACAGTGAGCGACTTCAACATACAGCAGCGGCTCATCGCCAGTGCGGAGGAGGCACTCGACCTGGCCATACAGGCACATGAGCAGACGCGCCAGCGCTTTATCATAGGGCGGGCAGACGTGAACAGCCTGACGCTCTCACTCAACCGCCAGCAGGAGGCACAGAAGAACTACATACAGGCGCTGCGCAACTACTGGCAGGATTACTACAAGATAAGAAGGCTGACGCTGCACGACTTTGAGAGTGGCTTCTCACTCTCGGCTAAGTTCGACTATGCTTCAGGCATGTACAGATGAAGCACAAGCTCGCCATATCGTCCTTCACACTTATCGTGGCGTTTGTGGCGCTCTCACTGATAGGTCTGGCTTTGCTGCCCATGTTGCCAGTGAAGCTCAACCCCTCACGCACACTGCCTTCGCTCACGGTATCTTTCTCCATGCCTGGCAACTCGTCCAGAGTGGTAGAGACGGAGGTGACCAGCAAGCTAGAGGGCATGCTGGCACGCGTGAGTGGCATAGAGAAGGTGGAGTCTGTGTCGGACAACGGCAGCGGGCGCATCACCATGCAGCTGGACAAGCATGCAGATATAGACATGCTGCGCTTCGAGGTCTCTACCATCATACGTCAGACGTGGCCTGAGCTTCCCGCAGGGGTGAGCTATCCCGTCATCAGCGCACAGCAGACCGACGATGAGGCGGCAAGGCCTTTCCTCACCTATACCATCAATGCGCCTGTAGACCCTTACCTGATACAGCAATGGGCGGAGATGAACATGAAGCCTGTGCTGGGGCAGATAGATGGGGTCTATCGGGTGGATCTCTCTGGGGCTACGCCGCAGGAGTGGCGACTGACCTATGACAACCGACAGCTGGCTCAGCATGGCATCAGCGTGGGTGATGTGCAGGCAGCCATAGCCAATCATCTGGGCAGGGAGTTCATGGGCATCGTGGCACTGGAACGGAGTGACGGTGATAGGGAGTGGATACGCGTGGCGAAGACAGGCGGCGCTGAGGGCCTGATCCTGAAGGCTATCTTCGTGCGCACAGGGCAGGGGGAACTTATCTCGCTGGACAAGTTGCTCAGCGTGGCGCATGTGCAGCAAGCACCCAATAGCTATTACCGCATCAACGGACTGAACTCCGTGTATATGAACCTCACGGCAGAGGAGAGTGCCAACCAGCTGCGACTGGCCAGTGAGGTGAAGGAGGCTATGGGGCGACTGGAAGCGCTGTTACCTGTAGGCTATGAAGTGCATACGAGCTATGATGCCACGGAATATATTCAGGAGGAGCTGGACAAGATCTATTTCCGCACAGGGCTCACGGTGCTCATCCTGCTGGTGTTCGTGGCATTGATCACGCTCAATAGGAAGTACCTCTTCCTTATCGTGTGCAGCCTCACGGTGAATATCTGCATCGCCTTGATATTCTACTACCTGTTCGGACTGGAGATTCAGATCTATTCACTCGCAGGTATAACGATCTCGCTCAACTTGGTGATAGACAATACCATCGTAATGGCCGACCATCTGATGCGCAAGCGCAATCTGCAGGCTTTCTTGTCTATCTTGGCGGCTACGCTCACCACCATAGGGGCACTGGTCATCATTTTCTTCATGGACGAGAAGGTGCGCCTGAACCTGCAGGACTTTGCAGCGGTGGTCATCATCAACCTCGCAGTATCGCTGCTGGTGGCCCTCTTCTTCGTGCCATCACTGATGGAGAAGATTGGACTGGAAAACAGGCAGAAGCATCACATACACAGTTGGCAGCACCGCTGGGCGGTGCGCCTTACCAGCGCCTACCAATGGCTGATAGGTAAGCTGGTGCGCTATAGGGTAGCGGCTTGTCTGCTGTTGGTACTGGCTTTTGGTCTGCCAGTCTTCATGCTGCCAGAGAAGGCAGAGGGCGAAGGCTTCTGGGCGGAGTGGTACAACAAGGTCTTCGGCAGTGAGACCTACAAGCAGTCGGTGAAGCCTTACGTAGATACGGCTCTGGGCGGCACTCTGCGCCTCTTTGCCGACAAGGTGCGCAGTTCCAGCTACTACAGCCGTGGAGTGGGAGAGGTGGTGCTCAGCGTCTATGCCACGCTGCCTAACGGCAGCACGCTGGAGCAGATGAACACCCTTATAGGGAAGATGGAAGCCTACCTCAGCGAGTTTAAGGAGATACGCCAGTTCCAGACCTACATCTACAGCCCTTATCAGGCACGCATCAGCATCTATTTCAAGAAAGCCTACGAACGTGGCGGATTTCCTTATACCTTGAAGTCGGACATCATCAGCAAGGCCCTCACGCTGGGCGGAGGCAGCTGGAGCGTCACAGGTCTGCAGGATCAGGGCTTCAGCAATGATGTGCGTGAGACGGCTGGCTCCATGCGCGTCACGATGTATGGCTACAACTACGATGAGCTCTATGCGCAGGCAGAGCGTCTGAAGAGCAAGCTGCTGGAGCGTCGACGTATCCGCGACGTGCTCATCAACTCGGAATACACCTTCTGGAAGAACGACTACAGCGAGTTTTTCCTAAAACTCGACAAGGAGGCGATGGCGCAGGAAGGCATCTCTGCCTTGCAGCTGTTCACGGCCATCCGTCCGCTCTATACACGCAATCAGCACATGGGTAGCATTGTGGTAGACAACCAGTCGGAAAACCTGAAGCTCACCTCGATGCAGAGTGAGGAATATGACGTGTGGGCATTGGTGAATGTGCCTTTCCAGATAGGCGACAGGTTCTATAAGTTGGCTGATTTTGCTACACTGGAAAAAGGGCAGTCGCCTCAGGAGGTGGCGAAGGAGGACCAGCAATACCGCCTCTGCGTGCAGTATGAGTATGTAGGTTCCAGTGAGCAGGGACGCAGGCTGCTCAAGCAGGATGTGGAGGAGATGCGTCAGACGCTGCCTATGGGCTACAGCATTGAGCTGGATGATTCCTACTACACCTTCAGCTCTCAGAACAAGGGGCAGTATGCCTTGCTGTTGCTGGTCATTGTCATCATCATCTTCATCACGTCCATCCTGTTCAACTCCCTGACACAGCCTTTGGCCATCGTCTTCGTGATACCTATTTCCTACATCGGCGTGTTCCTCACGTTCTACCTCTTCAACCTCAGTTTCGATCAGGGCGGCTTTGCCTCCTTCGTGTTGCTCTGCGGCATCACGGTGAATGCCAGCATCTACATCATGAATGAGTATAATAAGATACGCAAGCGCCAGCCACGCCTGTCGGCCGTGTGTGCCTACACCAAGGCATGGAATACCAAGATCATCCCTATCTTCCTCACGGTGGTCTCTACCATTCTGGGATTTATCCCCTTCCTGATAGGCACCAGTCGTGAAGCTTTCTGGTTCCCTCTGGCAGCTGGCACCATCGGCGGACTGCTCATGTCGCTCGTGGGCATCTTCTTCTATCTCCCTGTCTTCTCTCTGAAGAAAAGGGCACTGTAAGTCCTCCATTTTGCATAAAACATGAATTTTTTTCTCTCAAATCTTCTTAATATAACATAATTTGCTATATCTTTGCAGTTACGACTAGTGTTTTCTAAGCAATGGTCGCTATGAAAGTGGATATTTATAAACCTTAATATTAACTAATTTATGAACGACAAAAGAGTTTATACTTTTGGTAATGGACAGGCAGAAGGTCGCGCCGACATGCGCAATCTGCTGGGTGGTAAGGGCGCTAACTGCGCGGAGATGAACCTCATCGGGGTTCCTGTACCTCCGGGCTTCACCATTACCACGGAAGTTTGTAATGAGTACTTCCAGAAGGGAAGAGATGAAGTAGTAGCTTTGCTGCAAGACGATGTGATGAAGGCTGTGGCCCACATCGAAGGTCTGATGAACAGCAAGTTCGGTGATCCTAAGAATCCGTTGCTGGTTTCTGTACGCTCTGGTGCACGTGCCTCTATGCCAGGTATGATGGATACTATCCTGAACCTGGGTCTGAACGACAAGGTGGCCGAGGGTATGGTGAAGAAGACGGGCAACGAGCGCTTCGTGTACGACAGCTACCGCCGCTTCGTGCAGATGTACGGTGATGTGGTGCTGGGTCTGAAGCCAGTGGACAAGACGGAAATCGACCCCTTCGAAGCTATTATAGAGAAGGTAAAGGAAGAGCGCGGCATCAAGCTCGACAACGAGATGAACGTAGATGAGCTCAAGAAGCTGGTGAAGCTCTTCAAGGAAGCTATCAAAAAGCGCACGGGCAAGACCTTCCCAGACGATCCTATCGAGCAGCTCTGGGGCGCTATCTGCGCTGTGTTCGACAGCTGGATGAACGAGCGTGCCATCCTCTACCGCAAGATGGAGGGCATACCTTCTGAGTGGGGTACGGCAGTGAGCGTGATGGCTATGGTATTCGGTAACATGGGCAATACCTCTGCTACGGGTGTTTGCTTCAGCCGTGATGCCGCTACTGGTGAGAACCTCTTCAACGGTGAGTATCTGGTGAATGCACAGGGTGAAGACGTGGTGGCTGGTATCCGCACACCGCAGCAGATCACTCTGGTGGGCTCTCGCCGCTGGGCAAAGCTGCAGGGCATCAGCGAGGAAGAGCGTGCCAGCAAGTATCCTTCTATGGAGGAGTCTATGCCTGAGATCTACAAGCAGCTCTTCGAGATTCAGGAGAAGCTGGAGAATCACTATAAGGACATGCAGGATATGGAGTTCACCGTACAGGAGGGCAAGCTCTGGTTCCTCCAGACACGTAACGGTAAGCGCACGGGTACGGCCATGGTGAAGATTGCCATGGACCTCTGGCGTGAGGACATGATTGACGAGAAGACGGCCATCATGCGCTGCGAGCCTAACAAGCTGGACGAACTGCTGCACCCTGTATTCGACAAGCGTGCGCTGAAGCGTGCTAAGGTGCTCACACACGGTCTGCCTGCTTCTCCAGGTGCTGCCTGCGGTCACATCACATTCTTTGCTGACGATGCAGCCCGCGTACATGGTCTGGGCAAGCGCGTCATCTTGGTGCGCATCGAGACTTCTCCTGAGGATCTGGCTGGTATGGCTGTGGCTCAGGGTATCGTGACCTGCCGTGGTGGTATGACCAGCCACGCTGCCGTGGTGGCTCGTGGTATGGGTAAGTGCTGCGTCACGGGTGCAGGTGCCATGATTGTTGACTATAAGAACAAGACATTGACCATCGGCGACACAGTGCTGCATGAGGGTGACTATCTGTCACTGAATGGTAGCACGGGTGAGGTGTACGAGGGTCGTATCGATACAAAGGCTGCTGAGGTGAGCGGCGATTTCGCTGAACTGATGAACCTCTGCGACAAGTACAGCAAGCTGCACGTTCGTACCAACGCTGATACGCCTCGCGATGCTGCCGTGGCTCACAGCTTCGGCGCCGAGGGTATCGGTCTGTGCCGCACAGAGCACATGTTCTTCGAAGCTAAGAAGATTCGCGCTATGCGTGAGATGATTCTTTCAGAGACTAAGGAAGGCCGTGAGAAGGCACTGGAGAAGATCCTGCCTTACCAGATGATCGACTTCTACGAGATTCTGAAGACGATGGACGACTGCCCAGTGAACATCCGTCTGCTCGATCCTCCATTGCATGAGTTCGTGCCTCACGATCTTGCTGGCCAGCAGGCTATGGCAGAAGATATGGGTGTCACTGTGCAGGAGATTCAGCAGCGTGTGGCTGCCTTGAATGAGAGCAACCCAATGCTTGGTCACCGTGGCTGCCGTCTGGGCAATACCTATCCAGAAATCACAGCCATGCAGACACGTGCCATCCTCGGTGCTGCCATCAAGCTGCGTAAGGAAGGCTACGACCCACGTCCTGAGATCATGGTGCCTCTGATCGGCCTGGTCAACGAGTTCGACCTGCAGGAGAAGGTGATCCGCGAGACAGCTGAGCAGATGTTCAAGGAAGAGGGCATCCGCGTGCGCTTCCGCATCGGTACCATGATTGAGATTCCTCGTGCTGCCCTGACAGCCGACAAGATTGCTCAGCATGCCGAGTACTTCAGCTTTGGTACCAACGACCTTACACAGATGACCTTTGGCTACAGCCGCGACGATATCGCCAGCTTCCTGCCTGTCTATCTGGAGAAGAAGATCTTGAGTGTAGACCCATTCCAGGTGCTCGACCAGGAAGGTGTTGGCCAGCTCATCGACATGGCTGTGAAGAAGGGTCGTGCCACTCGTCCAGAGCTTATCTGCGGTATCTGCGGTGAGCACGGTGGTGAGCCAAGCTCTGTGAAGTTCTGCCACAAGGTAGGTCTCAACTACGTGAGCTGCTCTCCATTCCGCGTGCCTATCGCCCGTCTGGCTGCCGCCCAGGCTGCCGTTGAGGATGTGATAGCAGAGGAAGCCGAGAAGAAGGCCCGCAAGCTGCATCCTGCCGAGGCATAATAACTACGAGATTTAGTTTTTACAATAATTGATGAAAAAAGGGCTGCACATTCCGTGCGGCCCTTTTGATTTTATGACATTGTGACATTGTGACAATTAACCGATTAACCGTGTAACCGTGTAACCATGTAACCGATTAACCTTTGCCGATCTCACTTCGCACCAGATGCGCTCTTCTTTCTCGTTGGCATACATGATGGCATTCATCACTTTCTCCATCGCTTCATGGCTTTTCAGCACCAGTCCGCGTATGGTGTTATATCCCACCAAGATGCACCCTTTGGTATGGGCAGGGGCATTGCCTGTGTGTATCATGATGTCACTGAAGTGCGGCACGTCTTTCAGATAAGGCATTTTCCTTCCGAACTTCGGACTGCGCTTCACCTCTACTTGGTAGCGACCTTCTGGAATGGCGGTCTTGCCCATCACTTTCTGTTCCTTCTCCCAGTCTATGCAGTGTGGTTCCAGCGTATTGCATATCCACCTTCCGTTGGCATACAGGCTACCTATCGTATAGTCTGCCTTCATCACTTCTCTTACTACTATGATAAGCATATTGAATTATGAATTATGAATTATGAATTATGTTTAACGTTTAATGTTTAACGTTTAACGTTTACCGTTTTCCTATACTTTCCATCTCCCAGGTCCTCTATCATGTGCTGCTGTCTCCAGCGCCAGACGACCGTCTTCTGCGGACTCCTATAGTTGGCTTTCGCCCGCAGTTCTGCCAGGTCTTCTGTGGTGAATACCTCTGGCAGCAGACTGAACAGGGCGGGGTAGAATTCTTGAACCTTTTGCGCCTGCTCATATTCTTCCAGCATCAGGCGGTTCATCTCACTGCCGAAGAGCTGCAGCTGCTGTTGCAGCGTGTAGTCGGCCACCCAGCGGCAGAAGTCCAGCACAGCATCGGTCTCTTTGCCGTCACTTACCAGCATAGCCAGCAGGCCAGCGCGGAAGCCTATCACGGCTGCACGTCTACGGAAGATGTCCAGGGCAGGATTCTCCTGCGTCTCCAGATACTCCAGTCGGCGTGCCTCCAACCACTCCCAGATCACCTGTTTAACGTAGGGGATGTCAAACTCCTGCGCTTCGGTGATGGCCATCAGACTTTTGGCCGTCTTTCTCACACCCTCGGTCTCTTCTTCCGACAGATGGCCGAAGACGGGCAGCTGAGCGCCCAGCATGTCGGGCAGTTGGGCGAAGCACACACGGCTCACCAGTCCACCTTCCACGTCGTTGTAGTAGCGTCGCACGGCGACTGGCGTACCGCAGATCAGCTGATTATAATAGACTCGCACCATGGCGCTCCATGTGTTTTCCGACATGTAGTCCTGCCCTGCCATTGAGTTGTCGAATGCCTGACGCATGATGTCGTCTTTCTGGCTCCATGCCCCGCTCTTGCGCCCTTTCGACAGCGTATCTATCTCCTCGGCGTAGGTGAACAGATGCGCTCCCTGTGCGCAGTCCAGACGCTTGAACAGCATGGCGTTGCTGATGGTGGCAGGCACTATGCGTATCTTCGCCCGTGGGTCTTCTGGCTGCTGCTTGGAGTTGCGTTTGGCCCTGCGTTCCTCCAGATACTTGCGCTCTTTTTCACGTTCCAGACAGTCCTGTCGTTGTAGCGGATGCATCAGCAGATCCACCAGTGCACGGGTGCAGCTCTTTCCGCTTGCCTGTGGTGCCACGATGCAGGTGAGGAATGAGGGCGAATGCAGTGCCCCGTCGAAGTAGCGAGCACGGGCATGGGTGGCCAGTGTGCCCAGCAGGGGGAGTGCGGCTATCAGTATGGCTGGGCGGTAAGCCACGGGGTAGTCTTTCGTGATCAGTGAGAGTAGGGGAGGCAGCTCAGTGGGCAGCGGAGGTTGTGGCCTGAGCACATTACTCTTATTCCGCCCTCGCGTTGCATCCAGCTCCTTACGGAATACGATGCGCTCTATCAGTGCCGGATAGCCTCTTCGCAGTCGGTCGGCCTTCAGGGCCGATGCCACCGTGCTGCTCACCTCCTGTTCGGGCAAGTCCCAGCGAGGCACCACCTGCATCAACCTACTGTGGTCGAATTCGCAGATATAGCGCAGGTCCAGCACAAGATTATACAGCGTATTGTTCCGGATGCCATCCATCGGCCTGCCGTCTATCCCCTTCGCCTTCAGCCATTGCGCGATGATGTCAGAGTAGTTTAATCCATTGAACATTGAACATTGAGCATTGAACATTGGGGCTGCGCCTTCCTCTTCCGCAGGCCCATTCTTCATTCTCCCTTCCCCATTCTTCATTCTTAATTCTTCATTCTTCATTTTCCCTACTTCATTCTTCATTCCCCCTTCCCCATTCTTCATTCTTAATTCTTCATTCTTCATTTTTAACCCTTCTTCATTCTTCATTGAAAAAAGCGTTTCTTCGTCCAAGTACAGCACATAGCTTTCTGGCACTGCAAACGAGATGCGAGCCAGATCCTTGGTGCAGCCATCCCACTGCGTGAATCCCAGCTCATGCGCCAGCCATGCCTGCGCCTCCTCCAGCGACATCCCAGCTGGAATCTGCCCCACGAACCTCAGTCCGCGTGTCGAAGGAGTGACGTGCACCAACCCAATCTTTGCATCTTTGCATTTTTGTATCTTTGCATCGTCGAGCCACGCCCGTGGCTCGGCCAAGTCGTCCACGTCCAGCATCACCAGTCCGCTCGTCTCTGCTTGCTTATTGCTGCGTCTGCCACCCGTGAAGTGTGCTTGGAAGCAGAAGGCAGGGAGGTGCTTCTTCAGCTGCGCCACCTGCTCCCACAGGCCTCGTTCCTGCTGTTCCAGCTCCGCCAGTCGGGCTTCATCATCCGTCTCAGCCATCAGCATTTCCAGCGGTTCTATCTGCGTCTTCACCAACTGGGCTATCTGCCCGCACGTCTGCTGCACCACAGGCTGTGCCATCGTCTGGTGCAGCAGCTCTGGCGTGCAGGGCAGGGGAGCGGCGTTGAACTTACTTACAACATCGAACATGCCTGTTCCTCCTTCTTTTTCATGATCTCCTTCAGAGCGTTTTCCAGAGCCTCGTCAAGCAAGTCCTCTGCTGCCAACTGCTCCAGCTCTATGCCCAGCTTCACATGTACGATGAAGTTGCGCGTACTCATCTCTATGCGCAAGCCACCGTTTTGGAAGATGGTCTCCACCTGCGGAGCCATCGGCATGCGGCTCAGCGACTGCATGGGCACAAACAGCAGGTCGCCGTTCTCCCTGTAGTTCATGTTTCCCTTTCTGCTCATGCCTTTGGCAAACACCTTCTCACCCTCATGGTTTGCCCAGTTCTCGAAGGTCACCACACCCTCATTAGTGACGGTTATTTCACCGCTCAGGCTCACCTGTGTAGCCCTCAGTTTCATCTTATCGCTCATAATTCTTTGAATCTTTCAATTTTTGCATCTTTGCATTTTTGCATTTTTGCATCTTATTCATTGCAACCGCAATGAATAAGCCTTTTCCTTCATCCACCAGCAAATGTCCTCGGCAGCATCCTCTAGCTCCTCGGCCAGCTCCTCGGCCGACCTCCCGTGGAAACTCATCGCCATCTGGATTTGCATCTGCTTAGCTCCCAGAGTCAGTTCCATGTCACCCTCGTGGTTCATCACCTTGCGCTTGCCGTCACGCCAGGGCATCATCCATTGCAGCCGTTCTTCGCTCAGTTGCTCCGCCTCTGCCAGCTTGCCAGCCCTCAGCCAAGCGGCCAGCTCGGCCATCTCGCCCGCCGCCTGTTCAGCCGCCCTCAGCATTCCGAAGTTCATGGGGAAGCGAAACCTCACCCTGATTCCCACACTGCATGTCTCCAGCGTGGTCCAGTAGGCTGCCCACACTGTTTGGATGTCCATTTGCCCAGCCTTGTGCATTCTTTTCTCTTTTTTCATGTCAGTAGTTTATTAAAGAGATTCTTCCTTGAGGCTGTCGGGGGCATCACTCCGCGGTTCATGTGCCCCCGTGTCTCTCAAAGACGGTGCAAAGTTAGACCTACATTCTTCGGTGTGCAACTTTTTAGACTGAAACCATAGCTGTTAAAAAGTCTTAAATCCAATTAGATAACGCATCGTTTATATAGCTTTCCAGCGAATAAAATTTTATGCCTAAGTTCCCATGCTCAGCATGACACAGGTAGCGGAAGAACACGTTTTTAGGCACACGCAGCACCTTCCCCCGTAGTAGGAAGAGGGCCGTTTCGCGGTAGATCTGTTGCTTCTTGAACCCCCGTGAGAAGTCGAAGTCCAGTCGGCAGATCAGTCGGTTGTTTCGTGGCAGTTCCCCGAGCAGAGGTCGCAGGGCCTCTATCCATAGGTCGAAGTCGTTAAAGTATTTAGGGTTGATGAGGTTGATAAGCGGAGTCTCAGCCTTGAAAGGCTCCAGCCGTCTCTGTCGGCGGCGTTGTTTCTGGTTGGTCATCAGCAGCGGTTGCTGCCTGCATCATTCCTTCTTTTTCGATGCACAGAATCAGTAGTTTCAAACGTCAGTTCGTTTCATAACTCTCCGTTTGAAAAATAGTGGAATGATGCTTCACCGCTCTTTGGGCAAACCAGATGATTTAGGAAATGTTCTTATGTTTTAGTTTCAGATAGAGTTTTTCTTCAATGAGATTTTCGTCAGGCAGTCTTTTTTAGAGGGTTTAAATTCCGTTAATTCCTGCCTTTCTTGAGATGCAGTGCGCAAAAGTAATACAAATTCTTTCACCTGATCCTCAAAACCACAAATAAATGTAACCGATTAACCAATTAACTAATTAACCAACAGAATAATTTGTTGCAATGTTGCAAATCCCACAACTTTCATTTATCTTTGCCTTGCTGCTATCCAGCGTTTGCAGAAGATAGCACAAGACATATTTATTGGCGTTTACTAACGCTTTGTTTTTGGCAATTCGAAACTAGCACTTTGAATAGCAACCGAGAACAATGCTGGAGTGAATCGCCACGGGTGTAGTATATTACTACCCGTGAGTGTGCCGAGGGTATATTTTGCCCTCATGCACACTCTGTGGATGTATTATATACTTCAAACGTGGGAATCTCTTTGCTTGTAGGTTGCTTGGTTGTGCTAGACCACGAATTGCCGTAAGCAGAGTAAGATTCCCACCCTTTTTATGTCTTTTACCCTATTTTTATCAATAATAAGACCTGATAGGGGAATCGTCAGGAGCAATATGAAGACTGACGAATTATGTCAAGAGAACAAGAACGAGCAGAGCTTCACCGTGCTATTTGGCAGATGGCCAATGACCTACGTGGCAGTGTAGATGGATGGGATTTCAAAGCATACGTCTTGGGTATGCTTTTCTATCGCTTTATTTCTGAGAATCTCACCAATCATATCAATAAGAATGAGCGAGATCTGGGAGCAGAAGATTTCGATTATGCCCAGATAGCCGATGAAGATGCTGAGCAGATACGAGATGAAATGGTGATACAGAAGGGTTTCTTTATTCTACCTTCCATGCTTTTCCAGAATGTTCGTCTTAGAGCTGAAGATGATGTCAACCTCAATGAAACACTTCACAAAGTGTTTACCAGTATCGAGGGTTCTGCAATAGGAACTAAAAGTGAGCCAGACTTCAAAGGCCTTTTCAGTGATATAGATGTGAATAGCAACAAGCTGGGTGGCACCGTTGTAGAGCGAAACAAACGATTGGTAAAGATCTTGAATGCCATTGGCGATTTAAATTTGGGGCAAGATTTCGAGCATAATAGTATAGATGCCTTTGGTGATGCTTATGAGTTCCTCATGACCATGTATGCCAGCAATGCAGGGAAAAGTGGAGGTGAATTTTTCACACCACAAGAGGTATCAGAATTGTTGGCAAGGCTTGTGATAGGCAGTCGTAAGGAAGTGAATCGTGTATATGATCCTTGCTGTGGCAGTGGTTCGCTACTCTTGAAGTTTGCCAAAGTGCTGGGAAACGACCATGTGCGTGATGCCTATTTTGGTCAGGAAATCAACATTACGACCTACAATCTTTGTCGTATCAACATGTTCCTGCATAATATCAATTTTATGAAGTTCGACATCAAACTTGGTGATACCTTGATGAATCCTCAGCATTGGGACAATCAGCCGTTTGATGCTATAGTCTCCAATCCACCATATTCCATTCAGTGGGAGGGAGACAGCAACCCTACACTCATCAATGATTCTCGTTTCTCTCCTGCAGGTGTTTTAGCACCTCGCAGCAAGGCCGATTTGGCGTTTACTATGCACATGCTTTCTTGGCTTTCTACTGATGGCACAGCTGCTATCGTTGAGTTCCCTGGCGTGCTCTATCGTGGAGGTGCAGAGCAGAAGATTCGTCAATACCTGATTGATAATAACTTCATTGATACGGTGATTCAGTTGCCTGCCAACCTCTTTTTTGGAGTGGGTATAGCTACCTGTATCATCGTGCTGAAGAAAAGCAAGCATGATAATTCAACGCTCTTTATTGATGCCAGTCGTGAGTTTGTGAAAGAGGGGAATAAGAACCGTTTGGCAGAGGAGCATATTCAGCATATTTTCGAGGCCTATATGCAACGAGCGGATAAACAGTATTTTGCAAGGCTTGTACCGAAAAAGGAGATTTCGGAGAATGAATATAATATTTCCGTGAGCAGTTATGTAGAGCAGGAAGACACCTCTGAGCAGATAGACATTGTGGCACTCAATCAGCAGATTGCGGAGATAGTTCAGCGAGAAAATGTATTGAGGGCAGAGATTGATAAGATTATTGCAAATTTTTAAAATGTTCATTGAATTATTTTTAATAATACTCGCTTTTGTGATGA
This sequence comes from uncultured Prevotellaceae bacterium, assembly GCA_937891085.1. Classification (GTDB taxonomy): domain Bacteria; phylum Bacteroidota; class Bacteroidia; order Bacteroidales; family Bacteroidaceae; genus Bacteroides. Next base: position 20,048 of record CALAEY010000014.1, read on the forward strand.
TTGCCATCTTTGGTGGAGCTGCAGTAAAAGATGCAGATGATAAGATGGGATGTGGTGGAGTACTTGTCGCTTTAGTAGTCATTGCTGTAATAGTAGTTATGTGTTCCTAATATAGAATATTATGAAAGAGATTGAGAAAATGATAGAAGAGCTTTGTCCTGAAGGTGTGGAGTATAAAGAGCTAGGTGAGTTGCTTGATTATGAACAACCCACAAAATATATAGTGAGATCTACAGAATATGATGACAGAAACGAAATACCAGTTTTGACAGCAGGACAAAGTTTTATTCTTGGTTATACTAATGAAAAAGATAATATTTATAGGGCAAGCAAAGATAAGCCAACAATTATCTTTGATGACTTTACTACATCATTTCATTGGGTTGATTTTGACTTCAAAGTTAAGAGTTCTGCTATGAAAATGCTAAGGCCAAGAAGAGATGATATTAATTTTAGATATATTTACCAAGCAATGTGTTGTATATATTTTGTTCCCCAAGATCATGCAAGATATTGGATTTCAAAATATTCTAAATTTGAAATACCAATTCCACCAATAGAGATTCAAGAAAAGATAGTAGCTATTCTTGATAACTTTACTAGCTTGATTTCTGAGTTGGAATCAGAATTGGAGGCAAGGAAGAAACAATATGAGTATTATCGCAATACTCTTCTAAATTTTACCCCCCCCAGTTTGTTAAATGATGTTAAAAAATATAATCTTGGAGATGTTTTAAGAATAATGAATGGCAAGGATTATAAACATTTACAAAAAGGGCAGATACCTGTTTATGGCACAGGTGGGGTTATGGCCTTTGTTGATTCTTATGCATATGATAAGCCTTCTGTTTTATTGCCAAGAAAAGGTTCAATAGAGAAGATATATTATATTGATAAGCCATTTTGGACTGTCGATACTTTATACTGGACTGTTATAAATTATGAAATTCTAATTCCAAAATATTTATTTTATTACTTATCACGAGTTAATCTATCAAAATATAATGTCGGGACTGGGGCTATACCTAGCTTGACACAAAGGATACTATATAAAATTGCGATTGAAGTGCCTTCTCTTTCTGAGCAGCACCGCATAGTCAATATTCTCGACAAATTTGAAACATTAGTAAACCAAGAACTGCCAAATGAGATAAAGGCAAGACAACAACAATACGAATACTATCGAAACAAATTGTTAAACTTTGAAAGACGAGCATAGTATGACACAGCAGTATTACGACTTAATATCGGAAAATACCGAGAGTACAGTGGTGAGTGAGTATCAGGAACCTTACCGCAAAGTAAAGCATTACCAGAGGGAAGCAGAACTAGAAGCGGATTTTATAAAGAAACTGCAAGCGCAAGCCTACGAATACTTGCCCATTCATGCAGAAACAGACCTAATCAGCAACCTGAGACAACAACTGGAAAAGCTAAACGATATCCATTTCACAGATGCCGAATGGAAAGAACTCTTCAGTAAGCACATAGCTGGTGATAATATGGGTATCAAAGAGAAAACAGCTTTGATACAAGAGAGTCCTGTGGTGGCACTGGTGCGTGAAGACGGTAGCGTGAAAAACATTCACTTATTGGATAAAGTTGACATACATAACAACAGGCTGCAGGTAATCAATCAATATGAAGAAGAAAGTGGTAGACACTCTACACGTTATGATGTCACTATCTTAGTGAACGGACTTCCATTGATACATATAGAGCTGAAACGCCCAGGGGTAGATATCAAAGAGGCTTTCAATCAGATAAACCGCTATCAGAGGGATAGCTTTTGGGCTGGTTCTGGGCTGTTTCAATATGCTCAGATTTTCATTATAAGCAATGGCACACTGACCAAATATTATAGCAATACCACACGTGAAAGTCATGTGAAAGAGCAGGTGGTAAAACGCGAAGTGGGCAAAAGTAAGACCAGCAATAGCTATGAGTTTACATCTTGGTGGACAGATGCGCAAAATCAACCTATACGCGACTTGATGGGATTTACTGAGACATTCCTTGCAAAGCATACCATATTGAATGTTTTAACCAAATACTGTGTATTCACCACAGACAGGGTGCTGCTGGTGATGCGCCCTTACCAGATAGCCGCCACTGAGAGTATCTTGACACGCATCAATACTTCGCATCATGTGAAGCGTTATGGCACCACATGGGCAGGTGGATACATCTGGCATACCACAGGCAGCGGTAAGACGCTCACCTCTTTCAAGACTGCCTTACTGGCTTCAAAACTACCCTATATTGACAAGGTGCTTTTTGTAGTTGATAGAAAAGACCTGGACTATCAGACCATGAAAGAATATGATAAGTTTCAGGAGGGGGCAGCCAATGGCAACACCAATACCGCAGTTCTGAAAAGACAGTTGGCAGACCCAGAGTGCAAAATTATAATAACCACTATCCAGAAGTTGTCTATACTGGTGAGTAAGAAAAGTGACCTTAGTGCACTAACTAAGGAGGTGGTCTTTATCTTTGATGAATGCCACCGCTCACAGTTTGGCGAGATGCGTGCAGCCATCACTAAGAGCTTCAAAAAATATTATATGTTTGGATTCACAGGTACGCCTATATTCTCACAAAATGCCAACATGTCTGGTAAGCCAAACCTGAGCACTACAGAACAGGTATTTGGCGAGATGTTGCATAAATATACCATTGTCAATGCCATCAAAGACGGCAATGTGCTGCCTTTCCGCATTGACTATGTGGCAACCATGAAAGAAGAAGAGAATATCAAAGATACTAAGGTTTGGGACATAGATCGTGAAAGTGCCTTGGCTTCTCCACAGCGCATCAGCAGCATAGTGAAATATATCCTTGAAAACTTCCGCCGAAAAACCAAGTGGAAGTTCAATTCTATCTTTGCCGTGCCATCTATTCCTGTGGCAATGCTTTATTATAAAGAGTTCCAAAAACAGATGCAAGAGCTTCCAGAAACGGGCAGGCTGAAGATAGCCACTATCTATAGTTTTGGCATGAATGCTGATGACCTGACGGCTGACGGACTGGATGAAGAGAATCCTGATGACACTTCAGGGCTTGATCAAAGTGCACGTGATTTTCTGGATGAAGCTATCAAGGATTACAATAAGCTGTTTAAGACCAACTTTGACACCTCTGGAGCGAAGTTCCAGAACTATTATAAGGATGTTTCTCAGAAGATGAAACAGCGGCAACTGGATATGCTCATCGTAGTGAACATGTTCCTTACAGGCTTTGATGCTACTACACTCAATACGCTCTGGGTAGACAAAAACTTGAAAATGCATGGACTGATACAGGCGTTTTCACGTACCAACCGCATTTTGAATTCTGTGAAAACTTTCGGTAATGTGGTGTGCTTCCGAAATTTGGAGCAAGCCACCAATGATGCCCTTTCGCTGTTTGGAGATGAAGAAGCTGGAGGCATTGTATTGTTGAAGACGTTTGAGGAGTACTACTACGGCTATTTACTTGATAAAAAGCCAGTAAAAGGATATGTAGAGTTGGTAGGCGACTTGAAGGAGAACTTTCCACTAAATCAGGAAATCATTGGCGAAGAAAACCAGAAGACATTTATCAAGCTGTTTGGTGCTATCCTGAAATTGCAAAACATACTCACCACTTTTGATGATTTCAAAGGTAAGGAGATCCTGTCTGAAAGTGAACAGGGTGATTATAGGAGCCATTACATAGACTTGTATAGAGAACGTCGCAGGCAGAAGAAAGATTCTGAAGACATCACTGACGATATCGTGTTTGAAATGGAACTTATCAAGCATGTGGAAGTCAATATAGATTATATCTTGATGCTTGCTAAGAAATACCACAAAGACCATATCAAAGACGGTGAGATTATTGTTAAGCTGAATAAAGTGGTGGATTCTACGGTGGAGTTGAGAAACAAGAAAGAACTGATAACACAGTTTATCTCACAACTTACTCCACAGAGTAATGTGGATGATGACTGGAATACCTTCGTGAACGAAAAGAAGCGTGAAGAACTGGATAAAATCATCAGTGAAGAACGGCTTAAAGCAGAAGAAACCTGCACGTTCATGAGTAATGCTTTCCGTAATGGCTATATAGAGTCATCAGGCATGGCCTTCACACAACTGCTGCCTCGCATGTCGCTTTTTGATAAGTCGAGAAGCACTAAGCGTGAAAAAGTTTTGGAGAGACTTACCGATTATTTCGATAGATTTTATGATATTTGCGGAGGAAAACTATTTGAATAACATAAAAGCAACTAAAATGAAAACACTTTCTATCCAACAACCATGGGCAAGCCTGATTTGCAGTGGCTTGAAAAACGTGGAAAATCGCACGTGGGCTTCCTGCCAGAATATGCTGATATGCCAACATCGGCCATTATTGGATGGGTAGATGTGGTTAGGATAGATGAAGAAGGGCAGAATAACTCTTCCATTTGGGCAGAAAGGGAGTGCAAGGGCTGGATTCTGGATAATGTGCATGTATTCGATGAGCCAATACTGGATGTAAAAGGCAAGCTGAATCTTTTTGACTATCCGCTGGAGGAGAATAACCTTCCACCTTCACACACACCAGAAGTCCTACGACCTGTGATTGAGGGTAAGGAGATATCCATACCTGTGGGTGAGGTCAAGTGGAAGGAGATAGAACAAGGGAATGATGAAGTGATACTATACCTTACACCAGAACTCCTTAGTATTTTTATTGATCCATCAAAAACTGATACTTATGCCCTGATGCCGCTTGAAACCATCAAAATCTCTTTCCGTGACAAGGTAGCCAGATACAAGCTGACTGAAGAAACTGGCATTTACCATTCATTAGATGACAAGGGGGAGATTTATAAATTTGAAGGTGAAGATGGCCAGATCTACGTTTGGCCTTACGCACAGTTTATTTTAGGAGAGAAATTGCCTATGTAAGGTAGCAGATAATAATGTGCTTAATGAAAACGATATGCCCAGTGCTGTATTCAGCAGCACTGGGCATATCTCTAAAACTACACGGAATATCTTATGATCTTAGATGGTTGTACACATAAAAAAGTGTCTCTTAAACCCTTCCTTCTGGAGAATGCAATCCAGCGCGGTAAAATAAAAGAAACTCTTACAAATAACCCCAAGGAGCTACAGTCCAAGATACATCTGTAAAAGTTTCTTCTACTGCAAATATAATATTATTTTTTTCTTTCTGCAAAATATAATGGCGTTATTTTGTTTTCTTTGTCCTCGTCACTTCTAATATCCTGCCAATATGATAGGCAATGATCCAGTATGTGTAAAGCCTGCCTCTTATCTGGCTAGAAATGCATGGGAACATAATAAGTTAAGCCTCCAAAATAATGTGCATCAATTACGTGACCCTACTGGTTCTCTCAGTCCCTCCATAAACAACTCTATCACGCCATCACGGTGATATACTATACTGGCCGATTACCGAACGTAGGCTGAAACAATGTTCTTACTTCTTATCGTTTATTCATCTTTATCTTCTTTTATTCTCTTTTATTCTTCTTTATTCTCTTTTATTCTTTTACTGGTTGCAAAGATACATTTATATTCTCATTTAGTGGTTTATAAAAAGATAATACAATGACGAAGAGATATACCTACTTATGATAATGGTAACGTAAGGAAAATACATAGACATAGATACGTCCGCTACTGATAGAATATATCATGCGGTGTTCATCGGTGATGCGACGACTCCACTTTCCTTTTTCACCACGCAATGGCTCAGGTTTTCCTTTGCCAGAAAAGGGATGTTCTTGAATGTCTTCCAGCAAAGTTCTGATGCGTTTCAAGATGTGCGTGGCACCTTGTTCTTTCCAGTATTTAAGATCCTCGGAAGCCTGAGGAAGAAAAGCTATTTCCATATATCGTCTAAAGTTACGACTTTAAAATTGCCGTTTTTTATGTCCTCTTCACCCTGCTTAAGAATCTTCACCATTTCTGGAGATGACATAATATACTCCGTCTCGTCCATCGTTTGTTTCTGGGCGGTCAGCTTTTTGATGTACTTCAGGGCTTTCTTCATCAGCCCTTCATCTTCAGCAATGATACTAAGTTCACGGAGTAATTCCGCATTCAGTTGCATGGTAGTCATAACTTTATTATTTTGCTTTCAGAGAGCAAAGATAGAATAAATATTCAAAATAATGAACTAAAACAAAAAATAATATTTGCCTTCCACTTCAGGTTATTTACCCCTCCGCATTCCCTTCGCTGACAAAACAAGTCACAAGGCCATAGGTGATGGTGGGGCGTATCCAGATCTCGGTGAGCAGATAGTCGGTGTACTCGTTGATGGGCTCAAGGTAGATGTCGTAGTTGTATAGCGCTGCTATGAGCATGTCGATGATGCAGATGGCCCACAGGTTGTACTTGGTGTAGCTGCGCCACTCCTTCCGCGCATAGAAGAAAGTGAGCATGCAGAGCAGCATGACCGACAGCGTGAGGCAGGCCAAGTGCAGGGGAAAGTTGGCCAAAGGGGGAGGGAAGAGGATGTCGCGCAACAGCACCGTGATGCCCACTGAGACAGAGCACCAGTAGTTGAACTGGTGGGTGGTGATGCGGTAGTTGAAGAAGTACATCCAGATCATCACCAGGCAGGCGATGTAGAACAGGTTGAGCAACAGCTCCGGCCAGGCTTCACCCAGTCCGAAATGAAAAACGCCATAGAGCATCACACCCACCGAGAGCGTGGCACCGCCGGCAGTGACCAGAACATCAAATATCTTGGCTTTTGTATTGAATCTTGGCTTCATAAAAAAAACGTCCCGCCGATTTAAGCATCGTTGGGCTTAGCTGGTTCTCGTGCTTCAAAGATACAACCTTTTCTTTTTAATCTAAAATATTGTTCATCTTTCTTGTCAATTTTTTGTTTCTCGGTTACACGGTTACACGGTTACACGGTTACATTTTTCGGTGTGGCGAGGTGGTTTCGGAGTGTAAGTAGTTCTGTTCTTATATATATTATTATGTATAATAATATATATAAGGCTTAGGAGCATAGCTGCACCGTGACAAGTGACAACAAAGTGAATTAACCGATTAACCGTGTAACCGATTAACCAGCGGGAGGGGTGCCAGCGTGGGGCAACCCCGCAGCTGTGACGGCATGAAAAAACTGGGGGAAAAATGAAAACAAAGCAGGGGAAAAGTGGTGGCACATAAGGAAACTTGACTTAACTTTGCAGCGGCTTCGGGAGAGAAGTGCGGGGCATCCACCCCAAAGGTGGCTCCGCTGTTCCTCCGTTGTTCCTCCGTTGTAAGTCCGCTTTTCGGGTGCGCACATGGCGGGTGCAGAAGGGAGGCAGGCCGAAGCCAATGCCCCGCAAGGGGATCATGAGAAAAACCGAAAATAGACTATGGCAATTCTCAAAGGACTTATCCGAAAACTGAAGGGCAGCGCTGGTGACCTGACCTTCAAGACCCTCAACGGTCAGACTGTGGTTTCTGAAAAGGTGACCAGCACTACCAACCGACGCACTGCCGCCCAGCAGAAGCAGCGTATGAAATGGGCAAACATCGTGCAGATGTACAAGGGCATCTCCCCACTGATAGACTTCGGCTTCGAGAGCAAGGCACAGGGCGTGTCGGACTACAATGTCTTCATGCGACTGGCTCTGCAGCAGACTCCCGTGTATCTCACCCGTCAGGAGGTGGCTGGCGGCGGTTGCATAGCAGCGCCCTACCAGATCACGCAAGGCTCTCTGCCTGCCATTGCCGTGAGCGGCGAGGGTGCCGCACGAGTGACTGACATCAGCCTGGGCAGTCTGGCGCTGAATGCCGACACTACCGTGGCGCAGTTCTCTAACGCCGTGGTGGAGCAGAATGCCGACTATGACTATGGCGACCAGATCTCGTTCTTCGTGGTGACGCAGCAGGTGAACGCCGTGACGGGCATCCCATTCTGCCACTTCGCTGCCAGTGCGGTGATGCTCGACAAGGCCAGCGACGTGAAGCTCTGGGACCTCGTGGATGCAGCTGGCTTCTCAGTGGTGAATGGCAAGTTGGGCCATGATGCCACCGCCACCGCCAATGCCGTGTTCTGCTGGGTACACAGCCGCAAGCAGAACGGAAAGACACTGGTGAGCTCGCAGATGTTGCTGGACAACAACACGATGCTGGCCGACTATACCGGCGCTGACGCCTACCAGCGTGCCGTGAACACCTACGGCGGTGAGAACGATGTCTTCTTGACTCCTGGCGGCACTACGCAGGCAAGTAACGTTAACGATAGCGGGAACGGAAACGATGGCAGCGGAAACACCGAGCAAGGTAGCGGAACTACTGAGCAAGGCGGCAGCACCGAGCAAGGCGGATTGGGGTAAATTGAGATATTGAGATATTGAGAGATTGAGAGATTGAGAAATTGAGAAATTGAGAGATTGAGATATTGAGGGATTGAGGGATTGAGGGATTGAGAAATTGAACATTATGGCTGCGCAGCGTTTTCCCTCTCCATCCGGATGGCAAATCTCTCAATCTCTCCATCTCTCAATATCTCAATAAATAAATAAATAAAGGGTATTAGCAAAGTGAACAAGAAAGAAATCATCAAGTATGCGGTGCAACTGCTCATCGCCATACTGACAGCAGTGGGAACTACGCTGGGCGTGACTTCCTGCATCTGAGCAATGGTTACATGGTTACACGGTTACACGGTTAATCGGTGAAATGTCACAATGAAGGGCTGCACAAGGGTGCCGCCCTTTTTTATTGGGGGATTTCCTTGCAAACCTCGCCCTTATGATGTATCTTCGTGGCAAAAATACGCAACTATGGTACCAAAGAAGAAAGTGATGATAACGGCCCTGATAGCCGTGGCACTGCTAATCTATGCAGCCATCGGCATTTCGGACTATTTCAAGGGCTCACGTGACAGGGAGATGCAGGCGCTGGGGAAGAAGCTCATGGAGCAGATAGATGCCTTCAAGGAGGCTGAGGAACACCTGCCAGCAAGCCTGCAGGAGATGGGGCTGGAGCAGACGGACGACGGCTGGACGCTCTACGAGGGCGAATCGTTCTACTATACGCTTTGGAATCCTGAGCTGTATAGCATAGAGTATGCAGGCGAGGAGGGCCAGAATATGGTGCGACTCTCAGGCACGGATGAATGGGAGGTGAGCTACTCATTGAATCTAACTCGATGAAACATTTATTTTTTTTCTTGCATTATTCAGAACTTTCTTTTATCTTCGCAGGGAAGAATGTAAAAATCTAATATCATATAGTATGAACAGGGACGAAAAATTTGTAATCACGATCAACCGTGAATTGGGTTCCGGCGGCGGCAGCGTGGGTCGCAGACTGGCTGAGCGCCTGGACGTGAAGTTTTACAACAAGGCCGTGATCAGGGCTTTGAAGGAGAAATACCATCTGTCAACAGAGGAGATTGAGAAACTGAAAGGACAGAAGGAAGGCTGGTGGGCTGAGTTCCAGCGCAGAGTGGTGCCATTCGGCGACGAGAAGAATGACGGACCAGAAATCATCACTACGGAGGACGTGTTTAAATCGGAGACTGAAATCGTGAAGAACCTTGCTGAGAGTGGCTCTTGCGTCATCGTAGGTCGTAGTGCCTTCCACGTGCTGCGCGACCATCCTAACCACCTGAGCATCCTTATCCAGGCTCCTATGGAGCAGCGCATCAAGCGTGTGATGGAGACGCAGGAGCTGAGCCGCGAGGTGGCCATCAAGACCATCAATCAGGTGGACGAGCGTCGTGAGAACTATGTGAATCGCTTCGCGAACACGTCTCGCTATGACACGCGCAACTATGACTTGGTGATCTCTATGGAGCGCCTGAAGATAGACGATGCCGTGGACATCATCCTGGACTACATCTTCCGCCAGGCACAGTGGTAAAATCGCGGTTAACTGGTTACACGGTTACATGGTTAATCGTGTTGATGTCACATAAAAGAAAATCCCCCTCCTGTCATTGGGAGGGGGATTTTTTTGTTTACTTACGCAAGACGAGGCTCACAGGTCCCAGCAAGCCCGAAGGCTTCAGGGGTGAGTTGGCTTGGTAGAAGTTGGTGGCAGCGTAGGTGTACTTCTGGGTAGCATCTGGCTGCTGGTCGCCTATCAGACGGTTCACCCAGGCGTTGATCACCTTCACCTCGATGACGTTGTCGCCTTCCTTCAGGGCAGCGGTAGCATCTGCGTAGAACGGAGTCTTCCACAGGATGCCGAGGTTCTGGCCGTTGACCGTCACCTCTGCGAGGTTCTTCACATCACCCAGCTCCAGCAGCAGGTCGGCTCCCTGTGCACTCTGCAGCTGCTTCTTGGTGAGGCGCAGGTGGTAGGTGTAGGTGGCTGCACCGCTGTAGTACTTGATGCCGTTCTCCGGACGCTCGGTGTATGACACCAGCTTGTCGAACGTAGCCGTGGCAGGACCGCCCATGCTCTGGTCGAAGGCCACCGTCCAAGCACCGTCGAGGGCAGCGAAGTGCGTGTAGGTCTTGGCTGGCAGGCTCACTTCCTGCTCCGTGGTATTGTCGATGAAGAGCACGAACTGTGCATCATTGGCGGTGAGGTTCAGATCTACCACTGTGCGGCCGTCGGCCGTCATGCGGTAGCTGGCATCCTCCATCAGGCCTGTCTCGGCGTGCCAGATCTGAGGCTTCTTGCCCGTGACGCGGAAGGAGGCCTTCACGTGGGCGAACTGCTCGGTAGGATTGCTCACCCAGTAGATGTCGCCATTAGCCATCGTGCGGTGTACGTAGCGCAGACCTAAGCTCAGTGACTCACTGCCGTAGGTGAAGTCTGGAGCTACGCTGAGGGCTTCGAGGCTCTCATCTACAGACACACCCTTCAGCACATTGTCACGACCGCCGTACCAGATATCGGTCACCAGACGCTGGAACTCGTCCTTATCATCGGTGAGGCTGGCAGGGATCTCTGGGATGGTACCGGCTATCACCGCCCCTTGGTGTACCAGCTCTGCGAGCTTGCGGAGCACTGGCAGAGACATGCGGCGGGCGTTCTGGTCGAGGTAGAGCACTCGATACTCCATGCCACTCTTGGTCACCACCTTGCCGTCGCGCACGCTGACCTGTTTGAGCAGGGCATCGGGGTTGCAGAAGTCGTAGTTGTAGCTTGGGCTGATGGCTGGCTGGTAGTGGCCGAAGAGTCCGGCGATGTTATTGTCCTCGCCATAGTAGTAGAGCACATCGGCCACGAAGCGACCTTGCTGGAGCAGGTAGCAGCTGCGAGCCACATAGTCGGCCCACACATAAGCCTGCTCTGCCCACGTCTCATGGCGGTTGAACCACTGGCCGAAGATCATCAGGCTAAGGCCAGGCTTCTTGTCATCCACAGGCTGGTGGGCACTCTCATGCACCACGATGCGGTTCAGACCGTTGGCAAACTCCAGATCGACCACAGGCTTCAGGCTGCCCGGATGGTAGCTGTAGCCCAGGTTGTTGAAGCCGATGGCCGTCATAGACTCAGCAGCGGCTATGTTCTGTCCATAGACATGGGCCACGCTGGAAGACTCACGGATATCGGCAATTGCCATAGGGATGGCAGAGCCGCCACCGCCGCCCGGCATCCAGATGGCCGACATAGGCACCTGTGCACGGCGCTTCACGTCCATGCCATCGACCAGGTAGAGACGGCCGTTCTCATGGCTCTCGCTGTAGCGTCCCAGCATGCCGTATTCCTTCTGGGCAATGTCGGTCAGCATGTCATAGTTCTCTGCAATCAGTTCAGAGAGAGTCTTGCGCCAATCCCAGAGGAACTGCTCGCTCTCCTCGGTGCTGCCTACGATCTGGCCCGTGAGCACAGGCATCCAAGGCAGCAGGGAGTAGCCACGGCGCTTCTCGAACTCCTGCATCAGCGCAGGAGTCCAGTTCTCCTGTCCAGCCTCGTAGCTATCAGTGAGGATGTACTGAATGCCCTTCTTGCCAATCAGACCGCCCGTGGCATCCTTATACATATTGAAATAGGTGGTGAAGAACTTGTGCCAAGCCACTTGGTCGAGCTTATCGACTTCCAAGCCCGTAGCCTCTGGTGGGGCGGGGTGGTTCTGCTTACCCGTGAGTGAGTAGCCGAAGCGCACGATCTTCCAACGGCCTGCAGGAGCCTTCCAAGTGAGGTTGCCTGCGCCATCTACAAACGAGGTCACATCCACGATGTCGGCCTTAGCCACCACCTCATCGGTAGCAGCGGCAGGAGTAGGGAAGTGCTCCAAGTCCCATTCGGCAGCAAAGCCAGCCTTCTCCTCGGCATGGTTGATGTGCGTGTCGGTATAGAGCACGAACTCAGGGATGGTGGTGCCTTCTGGCTTGCGCACTGGGCCACCGTACATCACGAGCGACGTATCCTCTGGCGGATTAGGCACCTGCATGCGGAAATACTTCGCCGTGGTGGTAGGGATGGTGATGGTCTGCAGCTGCACACCGCCTACAGGAATCTTGCACAGTTCGCGGAAGCTGACGCCGTCATCGCTCACCAGCAGGGTGTTGAGATACTGCGGTGGGTCGGCCTGCCACTCACTGCGCACATGGCCGTCGGCCAGAGCCAGCGACTTGATGGTAGTGGGCTGAGGGAACTCATACTGAATCCACGCGTAGCCACGGGCATCGTCGCGCGGCAGGAGGGCGCTGGTGGCGAAGTCGCCGTCGGTGAGCTGCTCCACAGAGAAGTTGCCTCCGCTGCTGCTCACGGTAGCCCCCAGCTCGCTCAGTGTCAGAGCCTTGTCTGGCAGGCGATAAGCCAACACGGCGATGTCACGGTAGAAATGAATTTCTGGAATGGCTGTGCTGGTGAGGCTGGCCACCTGTGAGGCATTCTGGAACGTGCCAGCGATGTCGAAAGGCTCAGGCAGCTTCACGGTGAGGGCTTTCTTGCCGCCACCGTTCACGATAATCTCGCGCCACACCACTTTCTTCATGGCATCTTCTGGCTCTACCCACGGACCGCCCGTGGCACTCCAGCCAGGAGAGCTGGCTATGCCCATCTCCATGTCGAGTGAGTCGGCCAGCTGTGTGGCATACTTGAAGGCATCCTTCCAGCCTTCATCCATGTAGATCAGACGGTTCTCCACGATCTGCGGGGTCTGCAGGGCAGCGTCGAAAGCCTGGAAACCGCCGATGTGGGCACGTTTCATCCAGAGCAAGTCCTTGCGGATGCCGTCCTTGGTGATGTTACCGTTCATCCAGTGCCACCACACGCGCATCTGCGCCTCCTTGCCTGGGTTTTGGAACTGTCTTTGCAGTTCCTGCATACTCACGCTCTGCTGTGCCTGCATGGTGGTGAAACCAGCGGCACAGAGCAGCGTCAAAGCGAGGGTTTGGAATTTCATTTTGAATTATGAATTATAAATTTTGAATTATGAATTATATTCTTAATCACGAATTCTGTAAAATCGTTTGTCAGAAAGTGTAATTTACAGTCTGCATCTTCGGGTCATCAGAGCTGCTGCCGACCAGCAGGTGGTACTGGCCTGGCAACGGGCGGACGGTGTTCGACTGGCTGTCCCACCACTCGAAGGTCTCATCGGTGAGCGGAATGCTCACGGTGGCGCTGGCTCCTGCTGGGATGCTCACGCGTTGGAATCCGCGCAGGGTCTTGATAGGACCTTCCTTGTCGTCTGGACGCTGGATGTAGAGCTGCACTACCTCCTCGCCATCACGACGGCCAGTGTTCTTCACATCTACTACCAATGCGCCGTCCTTCACCTCGGCCTTGCCATACTCGAAGGTGGTGTAGCTCAGTCCGTAGCCAAAGGCGAAAGCTGGCTTTGCCTCCATGTAGCGGTAGGTGCGCCCCTTCATAGAGTACTCCTGGAAATCTGGAATCTGCAGCGTGTCGGTGTAGAACGTCACAGGCAGACGGCCAGAAGGGTTGTAGTCGCCCAGCAGCACGTCTACGATGGCCGTGCCACCTTCCTGACCAGGATACCAAGCCTGCAGGATGGCATCGCAGGTCTGCTTCTCAGGAACCAGTCCGACAGCACTACCAGAGTAGTTCACCAACACCACGCGCTTGCCAGCAGCCTTCAGCTTCTTCAGGAACTCACGCTGTACCTTAGGAAGTTGGATATCGGTGCGGTCGCCACCCTTGAATCCTTCTACTGTCACAGGCATTTCCTCGCCTTCCAGACGGGGGGAGATGCCTCCTGCATAAATCACTACATCAGCACTTCTGACTTGTGAAAGCAGGTTGTTGGTATCATAGTTGTTCTTACGAACGATGTCGAACGACAGGTTGGCTGAGTTCGAGATGTAGTTGTAGCGCAGTTCGATATCATAGTCTTTTCCTGCGATGGCATCCATCTCATAGACAGGGTCGTCTCCTCTGAGGTATGCATCTTGTGAAGAGACGGTATCGCCATTGATAATGAGGTCGTAGTGGCCTAACACCTTTATCTGGAAGCCCACCTTGCCAGCCTGCTTGTTGTGCAGTGTGGTCTTATAGCTGGCAGAGAAATCGGTGAGAGGCACACCCTCTTCGAAGGGTGTGGCATCCTGCGTATGCAATGCCAGTGGAGAGGTGTAGCGAGCTGTGGCGATAGGATTGCCCTGATACTCCTTGTTGCCGTAGTATGTCGCATCCAGTCCGTTGCCATTGGCAGTTGAGCATTGGTCGAAGAGGCTGGTGTAATAGTAGTCGAGCACCAGACTGCCACCATCCACCACGATGAGGTTCTGGGCAGGGATGCGCTTCTTCAGAGCAGACACCAGCGTCTCTGTGTGCTTAGGGAAACCGTTGTAGTTGCCCCACTGCATGGTGCTGTCGTTGGCATTGGCACCTATCACGGCAATCTTCATGTCGCTCTTCAGTGGCAGCAAGTCATTCTTATTCTGCAGGAGCACCATACTCTCATGAGCCATCTGCAAGGCGAGTGCACGGTGTTCTTCGCTGCTGATGACGCTGTAAGGAATCTCGTCCCATTCATTAGGAACGTCCTGATCCATCTCGCCCAGACGGAAGCGTGCCGTGAGCAGGCGCAGCACGTGCTCGTCGATGTCACTCTCCTTGATGAGTCCGCTACGCACGGCATCAGGCAGGGCAGCGAAAGCCTGGCCACACTCCAAGTCGGTACCACTCAGAACAGCAGAGGCAGCAGCAGAGGCACGGTCGGGATGTGTCTCATGACGACCTTTCACGAAGAAGTCGTCTACAGCCCAGCAGTCGCTCACGATGATGCCCTTGTAACCCCAGTCGTTGCGCAGGATCTGCGTCAGCAGTCGGTCACTGCCACAGCAAGGATCACCCTCGAAGCGGTTGTACGCGCACATCACCTGCTGCACATCGCCTTCGATGACCAAGTCCTTAAAGGCTGGCAGGTAAGTCTCAAACAAGTCGCGTGGGTTGATGTCCTCGGCATTGAACTGATGGCGGTTCCACTCTGGTCCGCTGTGCACGGCAAAGTGCTTGGCACAGGCAAACGCTTTGCGGTATGTATTGGTTGGAGGTCCTTGCAGACCGTGAACCACAGCCACTCCCATCATTGAAGTGAGGTAGGGGTCTTCACCATAGGTCTCCTGTCCGCGTCCCCAGCGAGGATCACGGAAGATGTTGATGTTTGGTGTCCAGAACGTGAGTCCCTGGTAGATCTTATAGCTATCCTCCTCACGTGCCTGACGGTTCTTGGCACGCGCCTCGTCGCTCACGGCTTTGAATACATCGTGAAGCAGGGCATCATCAAACGACGCTGCCATGCCGATGGTCTGTGGATAGACGGTAGCTGTGCCGTTACGGCCTACACCGTGCAGCGCTTCGTTCCACCAGTTGTACTCCTTGATGCCCAGTCGCTCAATGGCAGGAGAGGTGTGTTGCATCAGGGAGGCTTTCTCTTCCAGTGTCAGCCTTCCGAGCAAGTCCTGAGCTCGCTGCTCAGGAGACAAACTGCGGTCTTGGTAAGGCAGAGTCTGGTTGCAGCTGCATACCAAAACCATTGTCAGTGCTAGGATAATGTTTCTCATAATAGTAGTATTTAATTTTCAATTTTCAATTGTCAATTCAATAGTGATAAACCTTCACTTTCAATGCTCCCACGTGGTCTTGGCCGATGAAGACATTGCGCTCATCACCGTTGAGCAGTCGGCCAGGGATGAACTTGCCGTTCTCAAAGCGACCTTCGTAGATGCTGTCATAGCCCATGTAGCGCGTCTTGATACCATCACGCACGGTAAAGTCGGCATTGAAGCCATAGCCCACGAGGTAGAACTCATCCTTGGCTGTCTGGATGATGATGGCACCACCCTGATAGGCTGGCTGCTGTTGCTGCTGACGGGCAGGCGCACCATTGAGCGTATTGCCTGCACCTGCGGCAGGAGCCATCAGCGCACCAATGTCGAAGCCCCGGCGTGGGGTGATGTTGATCTTATAATCGCCCATCACCACAGAGGCCGTATCCTTGCCGTTGTAGATGAGGAAACCACGCATCTCATCGGTGCCCAGCTTGCTCTGAATCAGCTCTTCCATGTTCTTGATGGCGCCATAGCTCTCAGCCAGCAGCTCCGCATTCTTCTTGGCGGTAGGGTCTGGATTGGTGTCGGCACTGTCGATACCGAAAGGAGAGAAGGCGATGGCATCCCATTCGCCGATGGTGTAGAGGGCGCGAGCACCAAAGACGCTGCTTTCTGGGATGAGGATAGGATTGCCCTTCCAACTGTACTCCTGGCAGATCTGATCGAGCTGCGTCATGTAGCTGTTTGGCGTAAGGATGTCAAGGTTGGGGGCACCTGCGCGGTAGATGTCGAAGAACTCATCGATGGAGCAACCATTACCTAAGCTGCGGCCACGCGACTTGATGCCGAAGACAGAGGCATTGACGAAGGTAGGCAGGGCATAGACCTTCTTACCTTCAGCAGCAAGATACTCCAAATGCTGGGCGAAGCTGTAGGCTGTGAACAGGTGCTCGGTGAGGTTGAGGATAGGGTTGGTGCCATCGTCTTGAGTCAGACTCTTACCGAAAACCTCCTCCCATGAGCCCTTGGTCTTGCTGCCGTTCTTCTCCCAAGCCTGCTTGAGGTCGGGCTTTAATGTAGCCTTGTTTTTCTTCAGATAATCAATGAGTTGTGCAGGTACGTCGGACTGCCATGCTTTCTCTGCCAGCGCACTGAAGTCACGCTTGGTGCCACGAATGCCAGGTTCATTTTCTATCTGCATCATCACTACGGTGTGCTGCTGATCTACCTCCTTGAGGTGCTGCAGCAGTGCCACGTAGGCCTTGGCATCAGCCTTAGTGATATTGTCGCTGAAGAGGCTGAGCATCTCCATCTCATTGCCTTGCTCATCTACCGCACGAGGGAAGCGCTTAGGATCATGCTTCACCCAAGCTGGGGCGTAGGTCATCATCGGGTTCTTCCAAGTGCCGAACCAGATAAGCATCAGTTTGAGGTTGTTTTTGCGGGCGTCTTGCAGCATTCCGTCCACGAGGGTGTAGTCGTACTGCCCCTCCACTGGTTCGAACTGCTCCCAAGAAACGGTGGCAATCACGGAGTTGAGGTTCATAGCGGCCATGCGTTCCATCACGCGGTTTTCACGCATGTAGTCGAGGGAGGAAGCGGTGGAGTTGTGCAGCTCACCGCTGCGCATTACGAGAGGTTTGCCATCTACTACAAGGCAGGTGCTGTGACCTACTTTTTTGAGTGTAGGGATGTCTTGGGCTGCTGTGCTGAGTGTTACTGCAGACAGCAGCATGATTGCTGATAATAGTTTCTTTTTCATAATATCTTTATTTATTTACTGAACTTTCGCAAGTGAATATTCATTCATCAAGCGACTAATTTATACATTTGATAGAGTTTATGGAACTTAGGATTGGCATCAATAACAGCGGAAAGCAGTTCACTG
>CALAEY010000015.1 GCA_937891085.1 uncultured Prevotellaceae bacterium
AACCAGAGATGCCATGAAATGGGTGTCTCGCAATTAAATATTTTCGAATGAAAAATGTAAACTCATTTCTACTTTTTCCAATTTATGTCATTGGATTTATAGGTGCTACATATGATTTCTTCTTTTATGAAGGAAGAAGTTCTTGGCACAGTGCTTTTTATGCACTTGTATTCTTAGGAGCCGCATGGTCAAAGTTCAATGATTATAGAAAACAAAAGGAATTAGAGCGGAAAAAGCAGAATAATTCAGAAAAATAACGTAATTTTGCAACCGTTTAATTATAAGATAGGTATTATGGATTACAATTTCAGGGAAATCGAAAAAAAATGGCAAAAGCGTTGGGTAGACAACCAAACGTATAAGGTAAAAGAAGATGAGAACAAGAAGAAGTTCTATGTGCTCAACATGTTTCCTTATCCATCTGGAGCAGGATTGCACGTAGGTCATCCTCTGGGATACATTGCATCTGACATCTACGCACGTTACAAACGTCTGCAGGGCTTCAATGTACTGAACCCAATGGGCTATGATGCTTATGGACTTCCTGCAGAGCAATACGCCATTCAAACTGGTCAGCACCCTGCCATTACTACTGTCAATAACATCAATCGCTATCGCTCTCAGCTCGATAAGATAGGCTTCTGTTTCGATTGGGATAGGGAAGTGCGCACTTGCGATCCTATCTACTACAAATGGACACAATGGGCTTTCCAAAAGATGTTCGAGAGTTTCTATTGCAACAAATACCAGATGGCACAACCAATCTCTGAATTGGTGAAGCATTTCGAAACTAAAGGTACAGAAGGCCTGGACGTAGCTTGCACAGAGGAAATCAGCTTCACAGCTGCAGAATGGAATGCCAAGAGCGAGAAGGAAAAGCAGGAGACATTGATGAACTACCGCATTGCCTATCTGGGAGAAACCATGGTGAACTGGTGCCCAAAACTTGGTACCGTACTTGCCAACGATGAGGTAGTAGAAGGTCTCTCCGTGCGTGGCGGTTATCCTGTGGAGCAGAAGAAGATGCGCCAATGGTGCCTCCGTACTTCAGCATACGCTCAGCGCTTGCTCGATGGACTTGACGTGATAGATTGGACAGATTCCCTGAAAGAGACACAACGCAACTGGATTGGTCGCTCTGAAGGGGCAGAAGTGCAATTCAAAGTGAAGGACAGCGACTTGGAATTTACCATTTTCACCACGCGTGCAGATACTATGTATGGCGTGACTTTCATGGTTTTGGCACCAGAAAGCGAATTGGTTCCTCAAGTGACTACCGAAGCACAGAAAGCAGAGGTAGAAGCCTATCTGGATAGAACGAAGAAACGCACTGAAAGAGACAGAATAGCAGATCGCAGTGTAACAGGTGTATTCTCTGGCAGTTATGCCATCAATCCATTTACTGGTGAAGCCGTACCTATCTGGATAAGCGACTATGTATTAGCTGGCTATGGAACAGGTGCCATCATGGCCGTTCCTGCACACGATAGTCGTGACTATGCGTTTGCAAAGCACTTCAATCTGCCTATCGTTCCATTGGTGGAAGGATGTGATGTAAGTGAAGAGAGTTTCGATGCCAAGGAAGGCATTGTATGCAACTCACCAAAGAGTGGGGTAGAACCTTACTGCGACCTCAACCTCAATGGTTTGACCATCAAGGAAGCCATTGCTGCTACGAAGAAATACGTGAAAGAACATCATCTGGGACGCGTGAAAGTGAATTATCGTCTGCGTGATGCCATCTTCTCTCGTCAGCGCTATTGGGGAGAACCATTCCCAGTATACTACAAGGACGGCATGCCTTATATGATTCCAGCAGAGTGCTTGCCTTTGGAACTTCCTGAGATTGATGAATATAAGCCAACAGAAACGGGTGAACCTCCATTGGGACGCGCCACTAAATGGGCTTGGGATGAAGTGAATAAGCAAGTGGTGGAAAATACCAAGATTGACAATAAGACAGTATTCCCATTGGAACTGAGTACGATGCCTGGTTTTGCTGGTTCTAGCGCTTACTATCTGCGCTATATGGATCCTAAGAATGAGGAGGCATTGGTTTCTCAGAAAGCTGACCATTATTGGAAGAACGTAGATCTTTATGTGGGTGGTACTGAGCATGCTACTGGACACTTGATCTACTCTCGTTTCTGGAACAAGTTCCTCAAAGACCTTGGTGTTTCTGAAATGGAAGAACCATTCCAGAAATTGGTCAATCAAGGTATGATTCAAGGCCGAAGCAACTTCGTCTATCGCATCAAAAACACCAATACGTTTGTGTCACTTGGTTTGAAGAATCAGTATGATGTAACGCCAATCCATGTGGATGTAAACATCGTCAGCAACGATATACTTGATATTGAGGCCTTCAAGAACTGGAATCCTGAATATAAGACCGCTGAATTTATCCTCGAAAACGGCAAATATATCTGCGGATGGGCCATTGAGAAGATGAGTAAGTCTATGTTCAATGTGGTGAACCCTGATATGATTGTAGAGAAATATGGTGCAGATACATTGCGTATGTACGAGATGTTCCTTGGTCCTGTGGAGCAATCAAAGCCTTGGGATACCAATGGTATAGACGGTGTGCATCGCTTCTTGAAGAAGTTCTGGACACTCTTCTACGATCGTAATTACAATTTCTTAGTGACGGATGAAGCTCCTACTAAGGACGAACTGAAATCGCTTCATAAACTGATAAAGAAGGTGACAGGTGATATAGAGCAATTCTCTTACAATACCAGTATCAGTGCCTTCATGATCTGTGTAAATGAACTCTTCACACTGAAATGCAGCAAGAAGGCTGTGTTGGAGCCATTTGTGATTACTTTGGCACCATTTGCTCCTCATATTGCAGAAGAACTTTGGAGCATTCTTGGACATGAGACCTCTGTATGCGATGCTCAATGGCCTGCTTACAATGAGGATTACTTGAAGGAAAGCACAATCAACTACACCGTTTCATTCAATGGAAAGGCTCGTTACAACAAGGAATTTGCTATTGATGCTACGAAAGAAACCATTGAAAAGGAAACCATTGCTGACGAGCGTTCAGAGAAGTGGATGGAAGGTAAGCAAGTAGTGAAAGTAATCGTAGTTCCAAACAAAATCGTTAACATTGTCATCAAATAATGATAACATTACACAAGCCTACTAAGGCAGACATACAGGCAGAAATCAAAGATATGTTTTTCATTACCTTTGGTCTTTGCTGCTATGCTATCGCATGGGCAGCATTCATGCTTCCTTATCAGATAACTACTGGTGGTACAACAGGTATCGGTGCTATCATCTTCTACGCCACTGGATTTCCGATTCAGACAACCTATTTTATCATCAATGCCATTTTGATTTTATTTGCCATTAAATTTTTAGGAATTAAATTTACACTAAGAACAAGTTATAGTATTGTTCTACTTACATTCTTACTTTGGTGGTTCCAGAAAATTATCAATGGTGAAGATGGTATTCCTCCATTAATATTAGGTGAAGGACAAGAATTCATGGCTTGTATTATTGGTGCAGTTATTTGTGGATTTGGATTAGGTATTGTATTCAATGCTAATGGAAGTACTGGTGGTACGGATATCATCGCTGCTATTGTCAATAAGTATAAAGATGTAAGTTTAGGACGTATGATTCAGATTTGTGATCTTATCATCATAGGTTCTTGTTACTTTGTATTTTATGATTTAAAACGTGTCATCTTTGGTTTGGTAACCTTATTTATTATTGGTTATGTACTTGATTATGTAGTCAATGGAGCACGTCAAGCTGTTCAATTCTTCATATTCTCTAAAGAATATCAAAAGATAGCTGATCATATCAATAAAGACACTCACAGAGGTGTTACTGTAATTGATGGCACAGGATGGTATAAGAAACAACCAGTGAAAGTACTGGTAGTTATGGCTTATAAAAAGCAATCTGTTGAAATTTTCCGGCTTATAAAAAGCATTGATCCTAATGCCTTTGTATCTCAAAGTGCAGTAATTGGTGTATTTGGTGAAGGTTTCAATCAAATAAAAGCTAAAGTCAAGAAAGACAACAAACAAGAGCCTATTGTTTTAGACGGTCAAATCATTTCAGAAAAAGAAGCATGAAGAAAATAGTTTTCGCAACTAATAATGCACATAAACTTCAAGAAGTATCAGAAATATTAGGAGATAAACTTCAAGTATTGAGTTTGAAGAAAATTCATTGTGAAGAAGACATCCCAGAAACTTCAGATACCATAGAAGGGAATGCCCATCAGAAAGCTGAATATATTTATAACAACTATCATGTGGATTGTTTTGCTGATGATACTGGTTTAGAAGTTGAAGCTCTGAATGGTGCTCCAGGTGTATATTCTGCACGCTATGCTGGTCCTCAGCATAATTCTAAAGACAACATTCGAAAGCTTTTAGCTGATATGCAGGATAAAGAGAATAGAAATGCACAGTTCAGAACGGCCATTCTTTTGATTGTAGACGGTAAAAAGCATCTTTTCGAGGGAACTATCAAAGGAAAAATAATCCGCTCTGAGAGAGGCTCTGGTGGCTTTGGATACGATTCTGTCTTCGTACCAGAAGGTTTTGAAAAGACATTTGCCGAACTTGGAGAAGAAATAAAGAACAAAATCAGTCATAGAGCTATAGCAACAAAGAAGTTGGTAAAGTTTCTTCTGCATGAGTAATAAACACTATACATCATTATAATTATCTCTTAGTTTAAAAATTAATTAAAAAGAAAATGTTGATGATATTAGTCGGTTAATAGTGTGGAAAACTTTTTTACTTTTTTCTTGCTTTTTAAGTTATTAATGTTTTGAGATAAGTTTTGTGAAAGTTATAAACACTATATATGAAGTCAAAAAACATTGAAATAAAATGAATTACTGAAATTGAAATTGAAATTATCAACAGGTGTTTAAGTATATTGATGTAGATTGTATTATTAGTAGTTGATAGTTGATTATTCTGCTTTTGATAGTGGGAAACTTTTTCAAATTTTATGACTTATTTTTTTGGTGGATTAATTTACATGAAAGTATAACAATATAAGTGAATAATGCAAGAATAAAATATAAAATTCTTTCAACTTTTTATTTACAAGTTATCAACAGTTATACACATATATATAAACAATAGCAGATAAAGATATGCGTAAACTTAAAATTACAGAATTGAACAGAATCTCTGCAGAGGAGTTTAAGGAAGCTAAGAAACTACCTCTGATTGTGGTACTGGATAATGTAAGAAGTCTGTATAATGTTGGTTCTGTATTTCGCACATCGGATGCTTTTCGTGTAGAAAGTATATATCTTTGTGGTATTTCTGCCACTCCGCCTCATCAAGAAATACATAAGACAGCCTTAGGAGCAGAGGATACAGTAGATTGGAAGTATTTCAAGGATACCACTGAAGCCATCAAAGAACTGAAGTATGCAGGTTATTTTATCTATTCTATTGAGCAAGTAGAAGGCAGTGTGATGCTGCAAAATCTTCAGTTGGATAAAAGCAAAAAATATGCTGTAGTCTTAGGAAATGAGGTGAAAGGTGTGCAACAAGAAGTAGTAAATCTTTCTAATGGCTGTATAGAGATTCCTCAGTTTGGCACGAAGCATTCACTGAATGTTTCTACGACAGCTGGCATTGTGATATGGGATTTCTTTAAGCAGATACACACAACATTATAGCTGTCCGCTTAAGACTTGCAGAATCACTCTTTCAGTAAGTTGATCGTCACCTTCTGCATCATATTCTTTTTTAAGACTGGCACCAAATGTCCATGCAAAAGCTTGATAGAAACCAGCTTTCAGTGGTCCTAAAAAGGCTTTTACCAATTCATAGGAAGTTTGGTTATTCTGTCGATCAATTAGTTTGATAAGCAGTTTTCCCTGATTGTAAGTTAGTTTCTTGAGTTTAGGGGTATATTGAGCTTTCAATCCTTTTTCGAGATCTTTGATATGGCGATCTTTGGCTTTATCATCAGGAAGTGTTTGCAGATATTCGTAGGTTTCTATGACGGCTAAATTGATTTCATTGGCAATGGGAAGCACTTTCTTTACGTCTCTGACCAACTTAGTATAATTATTTTGTTGGCGCTTGTTCTTGAAGTGCAGAGGTTTGAAACAATAAAGTGTTTGTAAATCCAAATCGGGAAGTGTATCTCCATCAATGACAATTATAGGAACCCTATAGCCTCCTTCAACTTTCAAGGGAACTCTCCTTCTTCGTTGTGCTTCGGCATTGCTGAGGCAGCAGAAGAGCAATAGGATCACTATGAGTACGTAATTTTTCATGTTGCAAAAATAATGTATTCCACAAAAAAAAGTATATTTCTGCTTGTTTCTTAACGAAATTAAAGTATCTTCGCACCGATTTTTAATTTTATTATTAAGCAGACATGAAATTTGCACGATTTTTTGGCATCTTTTGGATGCTGTGTATCACCGAACTTCAAGCGCAGAACAAGTCCACTCTGTTGCTGAATGACAATCTGGAACAACTGACCATGGAAGGTGTGGAGATAGATTGGCAGAATCAGTTGGAAGAACTTCAATTTATTTCAGATAATTCCATCAATCTGAATACAGCAACCAAAGGACAGCTGGAGCAGCTCCCTTTCTTATCCGATCTTCAGATAGAGAATATTCTGGCGTATGTCTATATTAATGGAGAAATGCAAACCATCTATGAACTCCAATTGGTGGAGGAGATGGATAGACGCACCATTGAATTACTACTGCCATTTGTCTGTGTGAAACCTGTGGAGGAAACGGAGCATTTTCCGAGTGTCAAACAGCTTTTGAAATATGGTAAGAATGAAGTGCTAACGCGCTTGGATATTCCTTTCTATCAGCGGAAAGGCTACGAAACAGCTTACTTAGGACCGTTGCTTTATCATTCATTGCGCTATCAGTATCGATATGGTGATTATCTGCAAGCAGGGATTCTTGGAGAGAAAGATGCAGGAGAGCCGTTTTTCGCTTTGCACAATAAGCGGGGATACGACCATTATTCTTATTATGTGGTATTGGGACATCTGGGAAGAGTGAATACTTTGGCACTTGGAAACTATCGTCTGAGTTTCGGTCAGGGATTGGTGTTAAATTCAAGTTTCAAGTTAGGAAAAACTTTTTCGCTAACTAGCGCGAATTATCGCGCCAACGGGATAAAGAAACACAGCAGTGCCGATGAATCTAATTACTTCAAAGGGATTGCTACCACTGTGAATATACTTCCATCGCTTGATCTCTCCGTTTTCTATTCACATCGCACACTGGATGGGAATCTTACTGATGGAAAACTGACTTCCATCAATGAAACAGGACTGCATCGCACACAGAAAGAAGCCGATAAACGTGGGAATACTACTTTGGAAGTGATGGGTGGAAATCTCACGTATGAGCGTAATGCGTGGAAGGTTGGATTGACGGGCATTTATTACCAGATGGATAGGAATTTGGAACCTTCAAAGTTGAAATATGGGAAATACCAGCTGTATGGAAATCATTTCTACAATCTCAGTATGGATTATCGTCTGCGGTATCGAAAATTCGAGTGGGTAGGGGAGGGAGCCCTTGGAAAACAAGGATTTGCCACACTGAACCGCTGGATATACAATCTGCATCCTACTACCAATTTCATGCTGCTGCATCGTTATTATAGTCATGACTATTGGTCGATGTTTGGAAGCACTTTCGGAGAAGGAAGTACGCCACAGAATGAGAACGGTTGG
Organism: uncultured Prevotellaceae bacterium; assembly: GCA_937891085.1. Taxonomy (GTDB): domain Bacteria; phylum Bacteroidota; class Bacteroidia; order Bacteroidales; family Bacteroidaceae; genus Bacteroides. The sequence continues at coordinate 7,726 of CALAEY010000015.1, forward strand.
TACCTTGCTGCAGAGATGGCACCGATAGCACATTGGCGTTTTTTCGGAGGTTTGGATTTTTACTCCCATCCGTGGTGGAAATACCGCATCAGTAAGCCTTCCAAAGGCCTTGATGCCTTGTTTCAAGCCACCTATCTGCCCAAAGAGAACCTCAGCTTCATATTTAACTATAGGTATAAGCGCAAAGAGCGTGATGTGACGGGAAGTGCAAAAACGCTTCCTACGTATCAGCATCGTCTAAGACTTCGCATGGAATATGAAAAAGGAAGGTGGCAACTGCGTTCTACATTGGATTTCAATCAGTTTCAGCAATTGTATTATCGTCCTAGTCGTGGTTTCGCTTTCACGCAGATGCTGCATTATCAGCAGGATGATTTGTTGCAATTCACACTGCAAGGCAGCTATTTCCATACCGATGATTATGATAGTCGCGTCTATGCCTATGAACGTGGTTTGCTCAATACGTTCTATTCTCCATCGTTCTATGGCGAAGGTTTTAGGTTATCGGCGCATTTTCGAATAGATATCAATAAGCACTTCATGCTACTAGCCAAATTGGGAGAAACGCTCTATCTGGATAGAAAGGAAATTGGCAGCGGAAATGACTTGATACGTAGTAATCACAAGACTGATCTCCAACTTCAATTAAGGGTTAAGTTTTAATAAATCTGCTTTATAGATGCAAGGTTTTATAATCTTTTGCATTATCTTAGCAGACTCAATTAAAAAATGGAAGATATGAAGAAATTTTACTTGATACCAATGATGGTCGTTTTGGCCTTGCTGTGTGGTTGCTATTCCGACAATGACGAACCTATCTTTCCACAAGTGGAAGATGAAGAACTCACAGAAACTAAGCTAAATCAGCAGATGTTTGGGAAATTTTATCAGCTGACGGAGATAACGGCTTTGGAACGTAAAGGAGAAGAATGGAAGGAAGTAAAACTGGTAAGACCAGCCATCTACAATTTTCTGACTCCCTATGTGAATAAGTATTTCTGGTCAAAAGGTGGGGTGATGTATGTAGATTTCAACTTTAAGGAAAATGTCTTACTGGAGACATTCGGTGATGATTTCATGGATTTCAACAACTATATGGCCGAGAACAATAATTTCAGCTTCCCGTTTCTTATAGCTACCAGTTTGAAGTATAATGCAGATACACAGACGCTAAGTACCTCTAATCAGGCATTCGACATGGAAGAAGTGTCTGGTATGCGCTTTGTGGTGGAGAGCTTTAAAAACGATATCTTGGTAATCAGGACAGAATATAATGAAACAAATGAACATGGCATCAGTGCACACAGAGCTTACTATAAAGTCACAACAGAGATTCCTTCTACCTCCAGAGATTTTGGTAGCAAAAGTGAGTTTTTAGAGTTTTTCGACCAAATCGTTAATCTTTGGGCAGAAAGTAGAGGGAAGGTAAAACCTACCCTATAAGATATCTATGTCCAGGTAGATAGGAGATCAGCTTGATAATCAATGCAGAAAGGATAAATGTCAGCAATGCAGAGCAAGGGATAATCAGTGGCGTAGAGATCCAAGGATCCAATGCTGAGAACCAATTGCTTACCATACCGAACACTACCCCCAATATAAAGAGGTGTACCAGATAGATTCCATAACTTAATTGGGAAAGTGGCATGATGAGGTGTTGATAAACCCAACCAACTGCTGTGAATTTACGGGCAATAAGAAAATAAGCCACCGTTGTCATCACCACACCAAATGAGCAGTACGTCCACGTGGTTTCCATATCTTTTGCCAAGTCGATGCTTTCATTGATAGGAAATTCCTTTGGCATCAAGTACCAGAATCCTCCTGCCACAATGGCATAACCCACTATCCAAAGCGGAAGGGCAAGGCTTAGTGTCTTCTTCCAATTAAGTTCAGGGACATATTTCTTGAAGTAATGCCCCATCATCACATAGCCAATGAAGCCATTGAAGTAATAGAGGATGCCAAATTCATTCCAACTGGCTTCTCCCCATACTTCGGAGAGTCCATAAACCTCAAGCGCTATCCTTCGCAGATAGGGTAGGAGAGTGGCAAGCAACCAAAGAGCAAGGAACCATTCTTCGCCTCGTTTGGAGATTTTTTCCACCCAAGGAGAAAGAACGGGCATGATGAGATAGACACCAAGAAACATGTAGAGAAACCATAGATGTCCGCCAGCATCAGAGAAATTTAGCAGCAAGCGCTTCAGATTTTCTGCGAAATTATAGTCGCTAAGACTACTTCCAATGGCAGGTACGAAAGCGTAGAAGAGCAGCCAAAACAAGAACGGTATGCCTACACGTGTGAATCTGCGCTTAAGGAAGGCTCTGGTATCCCCCTTGACAGGAAAGAGCAAGTAGCTGGAAGTGAGCACAAAGAGCGGCACGGCACTACGAATGGCAGAATCGATGAGGGTGCTCCATACAGCATTGGCCTCACAAGTGATCAATGTACCTTCACCACCCAAATAAAATGGTTCTGTGGTGTGTACCAATATCACCATCAGGCATGCCAACACTCGCAGCCAATCCAGAAAAACGATGCGCTCTTTCATTTCCCTTTCAGTATTTTCTTGATCTCATTCAGTTTGTTGAGTGCCTCAAGAGGCGTGAGGTTATTCACATCAAGATTGAGGATTTCATCACGGATTTGACTAAGCACAGGATCGTCCAATTGGAAGAAACTCAGTTGGTAACCATCGTTACTTGGGGTTTTCCCCACATTGGCAGCAGCTACGCCTTGATTGTCCTTTTCCAACTGCTTCAGCACCTCATTGGCGCGATTGACGATGCTCTTAGGCATGCCTGCCAGTTTGGCCACATGGATACCGAAGGAGTGCTCAGAACCACCGCGTTCCAATTTGCGGAGGAAGATCACCTGATTGTTCACTTCCTTCACGGACACATTGTAGTTCTTGATGCGCGGATATTGCTTCTCCATCTCGTTGAGCTCATGATAGTGCGTCGCAAAAAGGGTGCGGGCTTTGGCCTTCGGATGTTCATGGATGTACTCTACAATGGCCCATGCGATGGAGATGCCGTCGTAAGTAGAGGTTCCTCTTCCCAATTCGTCGAAAAGCACCAAACTGCGAGGAGAAAGATTGTTCATGATATCTGCTGCTTCATTCATTTCCACCATGAACGTAGATTCTCCCACAGAGATGTTATCACTGGCTCCTACACGTGTGAAAATCTTATCCACCAAGCCGATATGAGCACTCTCTGCGGGGACGAAGCATCCCATTTGTGCAAGGAGTGTTATAAGAGCCGTCTGTCGCAGTAAGGCACTCTTACCAGCCATATTGGGGCCTGTGATGATGATGATTTGCTGACTATGGCTGTCGAGCATCACATCATTTGGCACGTATTTCTCGCCTACTGGCAGCTCTTTTTCGATGACAGGATGCCTGCCTTGACGGATATCCAGCACATCATCGTCGCTGATTACAGGACGGATGTAGTTGTTCTCCTTCGCTACATTGGCAAAGGAAAGCAAGCAATCTAAGCGTGCCAACTGTGTGGCATCTATCTGGATAGCAGGGATAAACTCTCCCACGGCTTGCACCAATTCTGCGAATAGTTGCGATTCCAACGCTAGGATTTTGTCTTCGGCACCCAGGATTTTCTCTTCATACTCTTTAAGTTCCTGCGTGATGTAGCGCTCCGCATTGACCAATGTCTGCTTACGAATCCACTCTGCAGGCACCTTGTCCTTATGACTGTTTCGCACCTCTATATAATAGCCGAAGACGTTGTTGTATGCCACCTTCAAACTCGGAATGCCAGTGGCGTCTATCTCGCGTTGCTGAAGTTTCAGCAGATAGTCTTTCCCGCTATAAGCGATGCGACGAAGCTCATCCAATTCGGCATGATAGCCTTCCTTGATCACCCCACCTTTATTGACGAGCAGAGGAGGGTCGTTGTTCACTTCCTTCTCAATGCGCTCACGGATAGAGAGGCACACGTTCAGTTGTTCCCCCATGCGATTAAGCGTCTCATTATCAGCATGCAGGCAAGCCTCCTTGATGGGCTCTATGGCTTGAAGTGCCTGCTTCAGAGCCACCATTTCACGCGGACTTACTCGTCCTGTGGCTACCTTGGAAATGATGCGCTCCAAGTCGCCAATGCGATGCAATTGGTCTTCTATCTGTTCCTTGAAATCGGGTTGACGGAAGAAATACTCCACCACACCAAGGCGGTCGTTGATAGGGCCGACATCCTTCAAGGGGAACACCATCCAGCGACGCAGCAATCGGGCACCCATGGGGCAGATGGTCTTGTCGATCACGTTCAGAAGGCTGCTGCCATCCTCGTTCATAGAGCCTAAGAGCTCCAAGTTTCGGATGGTGAACTTATCGAGGCGCACGTACTTCTCCTCTTCGATGCGAGAGATGGAGGTGATGTGTCCTATCTGCGTATGCTGCGTGATGACGAGGTATTGCAGGATGGCTCCAGCGGCGATGATGCCTTGTGTAAGATGCTCTACACCAAAGCCTTTCAGGTTTTTCACTTCGAAGTGATCGAGCAATTTCTTGCGTGCCGATTGCTCCGTGAATACCCAGTCGTCAAGCTCGAAAGTATAGAACTTATTCCCGAAATATTGCTCGAAAAGCGGACGTTTGCCACGCATGAAGAGCACCTCCTTCGGATTGAAATTGCTCAGCAGCTTATCGGCATAGTCGAAAGGCCCTTCTGCCACGAAGAATTCTCCTGTTGAGATATCAAGGAAAGAAAGACCCACCACATCCTTACAGAAATGCACTGCTGCCAGGAAGTTGTTCTCCTTGTGATTCAGAACGTTATCACCCATAGCCACACCAGGTGTCACCAATTCCGTGATGCCACGCTTCACGAGTTTCTTGGCCAGTTTCGGATCCTCCAGTTGGTCGCAGATGGCCACCCTCTTGCCTGCACGGATCAACTTTGGTAGGTAGGTATCCAGCGCATGATGCGGAAATCCGGCCATCTCGATGGTCTTTCCGCTTCCCTTGCCATTGTTGCGCTTCGTGAGCGTGATGCCCAGGATTTCTGCAGCAATGAACGCATCGGTGGAGTAGGTTTCGTAAAAGTCGCCACAACGAAACAGCATCAGGGCATCTGGATGTTTCTCCTTCAGTCCTAAGAACTGCTTCATCATGGGGGTCATTTCTATATCTTCGTAAGCCATACGTTTCGGTTTTGAATGTACAAAGATAATGTTTGCCAACTGAAAAGACAAATTTATCCTCGCTTTTCCATGCGTTGTTTTTTGGGCCGAAAAACTTACGAAAGTTTAATAGAAGGGGTACTTATGCAAAAATATGTTATATAACACACTTTTTTGCTTTCAATATTTGCAGGTATCAGAAAAGTCCGTAACTTTGCATCGTGTTTTTCATAGTATTAGATTTAAGGTTAAAAAAGGTTGGGATACGGCGGTATCCCTTTTTTTATGCCCGTCGCTTGTGTGTGTCTCCGTTATTTCTTACTTTTGTCGCAGTTAAAAAACATTATGCCCACAGTTATGAGCATTAGATTTTCCAGTTAGGTAATAAAAAGAAAGCAAGCTATGACTATTATTTACCCTTCACCGATATTCGGCCCTGTGCATTCCAGGCGCTTGGGCGTTTCGCTGGGCATCAACCTCATGCCTGGCGATGGAAAGATCTGCTCTTTCGACTGCATCTATTGCGAGTGCGGTTTCAATAAAGATTTCAAGCCTAAGGCAGCAAGGCCTACACGTGAGGAGGTTCGCCAGGCATTGGAAGCCAAGTTGCTCGACATGCAGCAAAACGGTCCTGCACCCGATGTGCTGACGTTTGCAGGGAATGGAGAGCCGACGCTTCATCCCGATTTTCCTGGCATCATCAGTGATACATTGGCACTGCGTGATCGCTATTTCCCAAAGGCGAAGGTGAGTGTGCTCAGCAACAGCACCATGATTCATAAGCCTGCTGTCTTCGAGGCACTGCGTCGCATCGACAATAACATTCTGAAGCTGGACACGGTGGATGAGGCTTATATTCAGGCACTTGACCAACCCGCCAAGGGCTATAGTGTGGAGCGCATCATCCAGCACATGAAAGCGTTTGAAGGGCGTTGCATTATCCAGACGATGTTTCTCAAAGGCAGCTATGAAGGCAAGGATATGGACAATACCTCCGATCAGTATGTGCTTCCTTGGTTGGAAGCCGTGAAGGAGATTGTGCCTCAACAAGTGATGATCTACACCATCGATCGCGAAACGCCTACACAAGGCCTGCTGAAAGCCACACACGAGGAGCTTGATCGCATAGCAGCCTTGGTAGAGGCCGAAGGCATTTCATGCAGCGTGTCTTATTAGTTTCCCCAGCTCCAGAGGTTCTGATTGTAGGTGGCCTCCACCACATTCTCTATCTCATCGGGTAGGGCAGGGAAGAAGTCGATTCCAGTGATTTCTTCCACCTCATCGATGCTGTAGGCCTTCCAAGGTTTGCGAGAGCTGTTGTTCTGGAAAATGTAGCCAATGGCTTGAGGAGTCTCCTTATTGACCACCATGATGACTTTGAAGAAAGCATCGGGAACGGCTACTTTATGGCGTTTTCCGATGGTCTTGGGCTTATCGGGATTCTGAAGGACAGGTCCGCACACCACATATACCTTGCCATAGCGACGTGCCCAACGACGGCAAGCAATCTCCAAATCGTTCCAGGTTTCCTTATTCAATTCATGGTCTTGCGGACAGATATTGGTCATGTAGAAGCACTCATCCATCGCAGTGGCATCGAAGTGATTGTCGCCTGCAGGGCACATGTGTCCACGATCATATCCAGAGCCGCTATAGTCTTGGTATTCCACCGCCTTGGAAGCAGCAATGTCAGGATCAGAGACGAAGTAGTCATTGCTCTGATAGCGGTCGTTGTCCACTTCCTCCTTGGTGATATCCCATGCTACCCAATTAGGTATGTTCCACTTGGTATTGAAGGAAACCGTATAATTGGTGCGTTGCATGATGCGCTCCGAACGTTGCTGGATGCGTGCAGGTATCTCCAGTCCTTGCTGTGCATAGAACGCATCGCTGGCATCTGCCGTGATGGTTTGTTGCTCGATGGGGATGGAAATCTCCGTTTGCACAGGCTCGTTGATGGTAGGCACAGGCTCCACAGCAGTAGGTCTATAGCCGAAAAGCGCATAGAGCACGGCACCTATCAGCACGCAGATGCCCGATATGATTTTATAAAGATTGTTTCGCATATTTTTCTTTTTGCTGCGAAGATACAAAAATTATTTGTACATTTGCTTCCACGTAATGATTAACTAACTAATGTCAGAATTATGAAAAGTGTAAAAGGAACTCAGACAGAGAAAAACCTGCTTACTTCTTTTGCAGGTGAAAGTCAGGCTCGCAATCGCTACACCTTCTTTGCCAGTGCTGCAAAGAAAGAGGGTTATGAGCAAATTTCAGCCATTTTTACAGAGACAGCTGAACAGGAGAAAGAGCATGCCAAGCGTATGTTCAAGTATCTGGAGGGCGGCATGGTGGAGATCACCGCTTCATTCCCAGCAGGTGTCATCGGTAAGACCATTGATAATCTGAAGGCTGCAGCCGCTGGTGAGAACGAGGAGTGGACAGAGGCTTATCCTCATTTTGCCGAGGTAGCTGATGCCGAAGGTTTCCCAGAGATTGCAGAGATGTATCGTCGTATCGCCATTGCCGAGAAGGGTCACGAGGAGCGCTATCGCGCCTTCATCAAGAACATCGAGGAAGGCACCGTTTTCGCAAAAGAAGAAGAGACCGTATGGCAGTGCCGCAACTGTGGTTATATCCATGTAGGCAAGGAGGCTCCAGAGAGCTGCCCTGCTTGCAACCATCCACAGGCTTACTTCGAAGTGAAGAAGACCAATATGTAAGTCGTTAAACCGCAAATTTTGCGGCTTATAAACCGCAAGAAGGCTCAAAAATGAAGATGGTCGCCTAAAAGCGACCATCTTTTCTTATTCTACTGCCTCTCCCATCAGCGTTGCTGATGAAGAATCGGTGATTCTGACTTTCACGAACTCACCTACGTGGTGGTTGCCCTTATCAAACACTACCATCTTATTTTGCTCCGTGCGTCCGCAAAGTTGTGCGCGTGAGCGTTTTGAAGAGCCTTCCACCAGCACGATGTATTCCTTACCGATGCACTTGGCGTTCTGCTCGGCACTGAGGCGGTTTTGCAGGGCAATAATCTCATTAAGGCGACGGATCTTCACGTCTTCTGGCACATCGTCAGGGAGATGCTTGGCAGCATACGTGCCACTGCGCTCAGAGTACTTGAACATGAAAGCTGCATCGTAGGCGCATGCCTCCATCAATGAAAGCGACTCCTGATGATCTTCCTCCGTTTCAGAGTGGAAACCACAGAAAATGTCAGTGCTGATGCCACAATCAGGTATGATGCGACGGATAGCAGCCATGCGATCGAGATACCATTCACGCGTATATTTACGATTCATCAGTTTCAGTATGCGATTGCTGCCACTTTGCACTGGCAGGTGGATGTGCTTGCACACATTCGGATACTGAGCAATGACTTCCAAGGTCTCATCGCACATATCCTTAGGGTGCGAGGTCGTAAAGCGGATACGGGTTTGTGGAGCCGCTTCTGCTACAATGCGCAGCAGGGCTGGGAAGTTCACCACTTCACCGTCAGCTTTCTCGAAGCGGTAGCTATCTACATTCTGCCCAAGCAGGATGATTTCCTTATAGCCCTTGCTTACCAAGTCGTGTACTTCCTTCAAGATGCTTTCCACATCACGGCTGCGTTCACGTCCACGGGTATAAGGCACGATGCAGTAGGTACAGAAATTGTTGCATCCACGTGTGATGCTTACGAAACCAGAGATGCGATTGCCCCCTATGCGTGAAGGAATCACATCCTTATAAGTCTCAGTTTTTGAAAGTTCTACGTTGATGGCTTTCTCACCATTCTCTACCGCAGCAATTAGTTCTGGCAGATTCAGATAGGCATCTGGACCCACTACGAGGTCGGCATGGTGCTTGGTGATAAGCTCGTCTTTGATATGCTCCGCCATGCAACCCAGCACACCTACGATGAGGCCGTTCTTGCGCTTGCCCTTCAAGGAGCGGAAAAACTCCAGGCGGTTGTATATTTTCTGTTCTGCATTTTCACGCACAGAGCAAGTATTCATGAAGACGGCATCGGCCTCTTCAAGCGTCTCTGCTACCTCATAGCCAGCCATTTGCATGATAGATGCCACCACTTCACTATCGGCCACATTCATCTGGCAGCCATAAGTTTCGATGAAAAGTTTCTTAGTCTCCTTTTCAGTCGCAGATTTTAAGTCTGCTCCCGTTTCTTTCTTCATAAATATAATGTATGGTTGAATTTTGGTGCAAAGATAATACAAACCAGATGCAGAATAAAATCTGCCCGCTTATTTTTTTGATTGTATAGTAGCCTTCAGAGAGGTGAAAGCAGGTGAATGATGTCGAATTTGAACAAATCAAGTTTCTTCTCCGACAAATACAAAACTTACAAACTGATAGTTTACAGGGCACTTTTGTTAAATAATCTAAATTAAAAGCACTTTTTCTTTCGGTTCTTTATTATTTCGGAAATTATGCTTACCTTTGTATCAGAGAAAAAATTAGATTTTTTCATAGTTAAGGTTTAGGTTAAAATTGGAAGGAGGGTAGTTGTGAAACTGCCCTTTTTTTATTTTCCCTTGCTTAAACAAAAATAACTCCCTATATTTGCTTGTCGAACCTTTAAAAACGAAGGATTATGGATGACGGACTTTTTGGATTTCTCATATTCCTGGGCATGATGGTGGCCAGTGTGGTGTACAGTAAGCGGAAGTTGGCCATGGAGGAAACTGCCGAAGAGGAGAAAACTGCCCCTACGCCAAAGTCGATCATCAAGGATTTGACAAAGCTCCGCAAGAAAGCTGCTGCTCCCAAGCCTACCACTAAGAAATCCTTCCAGCCTTCTTCCGATTTTATTGGGCGCAATAATTACATGAAGGACGAACTGAAAGCGCCAGAGGAACAAGTAGAGGAACCTTCACCCTATGCCTTCGAGTCTATGGACGATGTGCGCAAGGCTTTTATTTGGTCAGAAATCCTAAAACGCAAGTATTAATTCGTCACAAAGCTTGTCTTGGAAATTGCGTGCTGCCTGTGCAGAGAGCGCATTCTGGTTCATGATGGCGAAAGCGATGTCGTGTCCTTTCTTGGTTTTCAGATAGCCCGCTAAGCAATTCACGGCGGTGTAAGAACCAGTCTTGGCATGCACCACATTATAAGAAGGAGTGCCCTTGCGCATACGGGTCTTGAGAGTGCCGTCAATACCTCCAATAGGGAGCGCTTTCAGAAGGCGTTGGTAGATGGATTTGTTGTTATAGGCGTATTTCAAAAAGGCTACCAACAATTGTGGTGAAAGATAATCGTAGTTGGAAAGTCCGCAGCCATCCACCAATCTGTAATTGTCGGCTTTCAAGCCTAAACGCCCAATGAGTTTCTTGATGGCATCCGTACCATCAGAAGCAGAGAGGTGCTTCTTACCTTTAGTTTGGGCAGCTATTCTGTAAAGCATAGCTTCAGCATTCAGATTGTCGCTTTCCTTCAGCATCTGATCAAGTACATCCTGCATAGGGGTGAGAAAGGTCATCAGTTGTTTGCAGCCTTTTGAGGGTAGTTCTGTGTAGCCGTATCCCTGTGCTACTACTACACCACGTGTCTTCAGTTGGTCAAGCAAGGTATGCATGAAGAAGTCTTGCGAGCGATACATGTTGATGCTCGCAGTGCCTCTGTTGCTGATGTTACCACTCACGGTGATGTGATTATCGTTTTCCAACCATCCGCGTGTCACCTTGAAAGCACCAGCTTTAGTCTGTTTGCTTACTGTCTGATTGCTGATGGTGTAGTAGGTTGATGTAGGAGTGGCAACAAGGCGTGCGGGTTCTCCAGCATTACCCGCAGTGGCTGTGATTTTCACAGCGCCCTTGTTGAGCATCAAAGGCGAGAGATAAGGTTGGAACGCTTCAGGATTATCATCCCACAGCCATCCGCTGCCCCAATAAAGGGAGTCTTTCATGGAAACATCGCCGTAGAGTCGCCCTTTGATGTGCCTAACTTTCAGGGAGGCGATGGTATCAGCAAAGAGGCTCAATGCCTCCTCATCAAACTCAGGGTCGAAGCCCCCCACTACATAGACATTGCCAAAGAGGGTGTCTCGCTTGATTTCCCCATCATACCAGAGTTCCGTGCGGAAAGGCTCTTCGCTTTGTGGCAAGGAGAGAGCGGTGATGGAGGTCAGCAGCTTCATGGTGGAGGCTGGACGCCCCAACACATCTGACTGGTATTCATAGGAAGCTTTGCCACTCGTGAGATCATAGACCATGATGCCCACGTTGGAGCCACTAGGCAGATTCGCTTTCACCACACTGTCCAGATGTAAGGCCAGTGCGTCAGTTCCCGTCTGTGTCTCCTGGGCTTGCATCAGCCACGGCAGGAGTAAGCATCCTATGAATACCAGCAGTTTTTTCATCTTACCAAATCTTTACGCGATCTTCTGGTGCACGCCACATGCCATCACCTTCTTTCACATCCCAAGCCTCAAAGAAAGCATCGCAGTCCTGCAGCGGACCCCATACTCTCCACTTGGCAGGTGAATGTTCGTTGCTCTTCACGCGCATGGCGAGAGCCTCTGGGCGCATCTGCACCATCCAAGCCTGTGCATGTCCGAGGAAGAAACGCTGCAGTGGGGTATAACCACCAATAATCACATTGTTCTTATACTGTTCCGTCTTCTTGAAGGCATCCAGACCTACCATGAGACCACCCAAGTCGCCAATGTTCTCACCTGCTGTGAGGGCACCATTAATGAACAGACCAGGCTGTACCTCATAGCTGTTGAACTGGTCGATGATCTGCTGTGTCTTGGTTTCAAACTTAGCGCGGTCTTCCTCGCTCCACCAGTTAGAGAGGTTGCCTACAGCGTCAAACTGGCTGCCCTCATCATCGAAGCCATGGCTCACCTCATGTCCGAAGGTACTGCCACCGATAATAGCATAAAGCACGGCATCGTCAGGCATGCGGCCTTCGAAGCCAGGAACGATGATGTTGCATCCAGGGATGCAGATCTCATTGTTTGATGGACTATAGTAAGCATTGTAGGTATGTGGCTGCATGTGCCATTCTGTGCGATCCACAGGCTTACCATAGCGATCTATCATGCGGGCAGTGCTCCATTTTGAGGCGTTGATAGCATTTTGTACAAAGGAGTTGCGCATGATTTTCAGAGCACTGAGGTCCTTCCACTGATCTGGATAAGCCAACTTCATATTAACGGCTTCCAACTTCTGCAGGGCTTTCTCCTTGGTGGCATCGCTCATCCAATCCAAAGCACGGATATGCTCAGCAAAGGTCTCCTTGATGTTCTTACCTATCTCCACAAACTTCTCCTTAGTGCCTGCAGGCAGGTACTTAGCCACATATTCCTGACCGATAAGGTCGCCCAGAATGCTGTTGGTGATGTTCACGGTGCGCTTCCAGCGTGGACGTGGTTCCTCTACACCATTCAGTGCCTTGGAGAAGAAATTGAAGCTTAGCATGTAGGTATTGTCGTCCAGATAGCTGGTCAGACCATTGATGTACTTGAACTTCAAATAGTCCTTCCATGTATCGATGCTATACTGCTTCAGCGTCTTGTTCAGGGCGGTGAAGAATTCAGGCTGACCAACGTCGATGGTATCTACATTCTGCAAGCCAAACTCTTTCAGATAAGCGGTGAAGTCGAAATCTGGAGCCAACTTCTGCACCTCCTTGAAAGGCATTGGATGATAGTTCTCGTAAGGGTCGCGCAGATCCTCACGCTTGCGAGAAGCCTGTGCCAATGAGGTTTCCACAGCCAGCAATTGCTGTGCTGAAACTTTGGCCTTTGCCTCATCATAGCCTAAGATCTGGAAGATGCCCTGAACATATTCCACGAACTTAGCGCGAATCTCCTTGGCATTGGCATCGTCCTCTACATAGTAGCGGCGATCAGGCATGGAGAGACCGCCTTGAGAGAGGCTGGCAGTATTCTTACTGCTGTTTTTGGTATCCTGGCCAATGCCGAAGCGGAACATCGGAGAACCAGAGATGGTAGATACATAAGCCACCATAGCAGGCAGTTCCTTGAGGTTCTTTACAGCGTCTATCTTAGTAAGGTCGGGTTGCAGGTCCTTGATGCCGTTTTGGTTGATAGTCACACTGTCCATACCACTGAAATACAGGTCGCCTATCTTCTGCATGTTGCTGCCTTCAGGGGCACCAGCCTCCATCGCCTCCAGGCAGATGTTGAATACTTGTGCGTCAACCGTATCGCCTACGGTCACGAAGATACCATTGCTGGTTTCGGAAGCAGGGATTGGGTTCTGCTTGAACCAAGTGCCATTGGCAAACTCGAAGAAATCGTCTTGCGGACGTACGGATGAGTCGATGTGCGAAATCAGTGGGTCTGATTCCTGCTGTTGCTGACAAGAGGTAAGTGCGCCTGCCATGATGAGGCTCAGGCTTACCACATTCGATATTAACTTTTTCATTTGTTTCTGATTTGTTATAATGTTTCTTTAAAAATCTCTCCAACGGTGGGGTGAGGGAATACCATGCGCTTCCAGTCCTCAGCTTTCAGCTTCATGCTGATGGCCATGCCTGCCAGCGTGATGATCTCAGAAGCAGGATTACCCAGCAAGTGCGCGCCAAGAATGGTATCATCCTCAGAAATCAGGAGTTTGCAAACACCGTTCACGCCCTCGTTTTCGGCCACGAAGCGACCAGAATAAGCCATTGGCAGTTTAGATACACGATAGTTGATACCTTCGCGTTTCAAAGCTTCCTCCGTGAAGCCCACACTGGCAACCTCCGGATTGGTGTAAACCACGCCCGGAATGGCATTGTAGGCCATCTCATCGGCTTTATTTATTATATGGTGTACAGCCACTTCTGCTTCTCTTACAGCGGTATGCGCCAGCATGGAGACACCTGTGATATCGCCACACGCATAGACACCTGCAACGGAGGTCTGCATGTGTGCATCTACACAGATTCTGCCTCTTTCGTCAGTCTTGAGCCCCAGGTTTTCAAGGCCGTAGCCCTTGGTTACAGGTCTGCGCCCCATGCTCAGAAGCACCTTCTCTGCGATAATCTCACCACCTTCATAGTTGACTTTCACGCCTTCCTCTGCTTGTTCGAAAGAGAGCACCTTGGTGCTAAGCAGGAACTGCACTCCGCGTTTCTGATACTCTGCACGCAGCAGGGACGAAATCTCCTTATCCAATCCGCCCAATATCTCGTCAAGCATCTCCACAACGGTCACTTTCACGCCAAGGCTGGTGAAGTAAGAGGCAAACTCTATGCCTATCACACCACCACCGATAATGGCCAGTGTCTGAGGCAGTTCCTTGCAATCAAGTGCTTCACGATGTGTCCAATAAGGGATGTCCTGCACGCCAGGGATAGGAGGCACGAAGGTCTCGCTACCCGTGCAGAGCAGCATGTGGGCGCATTCGTAGGTTTCTTCGTCACAACGGATGTGCTGTGCATCAACTATCTGTGCCTCACCAGTCACTATCTGCACTTGATACGCCGTGAGTTTGGCTTTCACGCCCAGGACCAACTTACGTACCACTTTCTGTTTGCGTGCCACGATCTTCGGAAGGTCAAAACCTTCCACCGTTACGTTCACGGCATATTTTTGTGCATGGCGGGCATTGTCCAGCGTTTTGGCACTATAGAGCAATGTCTTCGTGGGGATGCATCCCTCATTCAGGCACACACCTCCCAGGCTCTTCTTCTCAAAGAGCACCACACTCAGACCTGCCTTCCCCGCTGCTTCCGCAGCCGTATATCCCGCAGGACCGCCACCTATGATTGCTACATCATACTTCATTTTCAATTATAAATTATGAATTATGAATTATTTTCAATGCTTTCAAAAACTCCTCTTCATTCACGGGTTGCACAGCCACATGCCCATTGGCTCCATAGAAGATATCCACGCCATGCGTCATCCATCCTTTGAAGCATTCAGCCTTGTGGATGTCCGAGAGTTTTATCTCCCGTCCTTTGGTGAATCGTCCATGATAAAGCACCAGCATCCCATCCGTAGTCACCGTATAGGTGGTATGTATGATGCGCTCTATCAGCACAATGAGCATCAGCAGGAATACCACGGCCAGCAGTGCCTGCTTGATCCAAAAGGCCCAAATAGCCAGCACGGCAGCCACCACCATGACCACCACTTGGTTCCATGTAAT
Source organism: uncultured Prevotellaceae bacterium (assembly GCA_937891085.1). GTDB lineage: Bacteria > Bacteroidota > Bacteroidia > Bacteroidales > Bacteroidaceae > Bacteroides. Next base: position 22,986 of record CALAEY010000015.1, read on the forward strand.
CCGTGCGTGAAAGGTTCTGTTCATCTCTTTTCTCAAATTTTGCGCTAAGATAGTGATAAAAAAGGAAATAGTGGTGTAGATGTAGAAAAAAGTGATGCACATACGCACGAAATAGCGCAACTGTTGACGCGGCCAAAGATTGCCACTATTGGCGTTTTTTAGTCGTCGTTATTTGATTGAATGAATAAAACTTACTAAAGTTTCGCAAGTGATGGCGCACTTGCATAATTTAACATAAAATAGGAA
>CALAEY010000016.1 GCA_937891085.1 uncultured Prevotellaceae bacterium
TTGTGTTATAAATATCTAAATATCAATAAGTTAAATATAAATCAGCAAACACTAAATAATTCTGATGCGTTGACAGATGGAGATATCCTTTTTGGAAAGTCAAGTGTGAAGGTGACAGATGGGAAGATAGTGCCACAAGACGGTGGCAGCCTCGCTCTGAAGTTCATCACCTACAAGCTCCGCATCCCTAAGGACTTTAAGCTCATCAGCAACAATGAGATAATCAGTAATGGTAAATTTACATTGAGCGGTGAAGGGGTAAGCAACAAATGGGAATATAACGTAGAATCAGGTGAAGCTACTTGGACTAAAGGTGACATTGTAAAAAGAGTATATTTTGCCTGGGATGAAGGTAAGGTTAGTAGTGATTGTTACATCGTCTTTGGCTATGATGGTGCCCCAGCAGGGAAGATGCTCACACTCTCGTTGGCTTCTTCTGATGAAACTTATACAGCCGGAAGCTGGGAGCTTACCCTTCCTAGTGAATTCTCTACAGACAATGTCTATACACTGACAGAGACTACGCTGCCAGCTCACGCTTGGGAGAAAGTTGAGAATGAATAAGCACTCCAACCGCTCACATTTACACCCTTTACAGTTTACAGGGCAAAAAAAGAATGGGGAGGCCACTATGTGGTCTCCCCTGCTTTTTAATAGAGCTCCACACCATATGACATCCGAAAAGGACAAAAAGCGCCGTTTTCGGAAGTGATATAAATTATAATGCATCCGAAACGCATAAAAAAAAGAACTTTCGGATAAAGTATAGCAGCATATTAAAAAAATCACTATCTTTGCAACAACAACTATAAGAGTGTGTCTATGGGAAATAATCGCATTATAGGCCGAGAGTATGAGCAGCATATACTGAAAAACGTCTGCGAAGAGAAAGAAGCACGCCTCATTGCAGTATATGGCCGCCGCCGAGTGGGCAAGACTTATCTCGTGAAGTATTTTTTTGAAGAAAACTTTGATTTTTTCTTCACGGGCAGCTTTGAGACTCCTATGAAAATCCAGCTTGCACTCTTCAGCAGTGCACTGAAAGAATATAGCAGAAACTCTGCACCCCTCCCCAAGAATTGGTTTGAAGCGTTCGACCTATTGAAAGCATACCTGATGTCATTGAACAAAAAACAGATAGTGGTCTTTCTTGATGAACTGCCATGGATGGACACTCCCAAATCTAACTTCTTGACAGCATTCAGCTATTTTTGGAATTCTTGGGCATCTACACACGATGGCCTGAAGTTGATAGTATGTGGTTCTGCCACCTCATGGATGCTTGACAAGGTGGTAGGTGACAAAGGGGGGCTTTACGGACGTTCCTCACGCTCTATTTATATTGCACCATTCAATTTATATGAAGTAGAATCATTTTTGCACCAGCGTAAAGGCATCGTTTGGAATCGCTATCAGATACTGGAAGCCTATATGATATTCGGAGGTATCCCGTATTATCTTGACATGCTGGAAAAAGGATTACCCTTTGAACGTAATATAGACAATCTTTTTTATCGTGATGGCGCCCCCTTGCGCACTGAATATGAGTTCCTGTTTCGTTCTTTATTCAGGTCATCAGCACTCTATAGAAATATTGTCGATGCGTTGGCAAAGAAAAACAAAGGACTGACACAGAAAGAAATAAAAGAGGAATTAAGAGCCAGCGACGGAGGGGTGTTGTCTACAGCACTGGACAATCTGTGTAAATGCGACTTTATCAGAAAGTACTCCGCTTATGGGAAAAAAGAGCATGGGAGTCTATATCAGTTGACTGACTTGTTTTGCCTATACCATCAGAAATTCATAGGCAATCAGACGGGGCATGACGAACACTACTGGACAAATATCAAAGAGAGTACCAGAAATTCATGGGCAGGCTATGCCTTTGAGCAAGTTTGCCTACATCACATAAATCAGATCAAAGAAAAATTAAGCATAAAAGGCGTACTTACGAATATCTGTTCTTGGTCAATAACAAGGCAGACAGACAAAGATGGGACCATCTGGCCAGGGGCACAGATAGACTTGCTCTTATGCCGTGGAGACCATGTCATCAATGTATGTGAAATGAAATACAGCCAGTATTCATATGCACTTACTAAGGAATATGAAACGAAGATTCGCGAGCGCAACAACACCTTCGTTCATTTCACGAATACAAAAGATGCCATTCAAAACATTCTCGTCACTACTTATGGTCTGAAAGAGAACTTGTATTCTGGCATTTTTAGTGCTACTGTGACGATGGAAGATCTTTTCAGTAAATAGTCTCCCAACCGCTCATATTTACACCCTTTACAGTTTACACCCTAAAAATAGTGCGGGGAGGCCACGATGGTATCCCCTGCTTTTTTCACTTGCCAGACTCCTGAATGGCATCTATGGCATCCGTCACACGGCTGTGCCAAAGCTGGCTGGGCTGGGGCAGGAACACGTCTAGCTGGCTGATGGCATCGCGCATGGCATTGTAGCGGCGGAAGAAGGCGGTGAGGCCTACAATCAGACCCAGCACCACGCCAAAGAGGACGATGCCGGCTATCACCTCGAAACTGAGAGGACCGATGTGCTGCTTCTGGTAGGCTTCCCAGAGGAAATAGCACGTCCACAGGGCACTGAAGGGTAAGGCCACATAGAGCTGCTTCACATTGAGCTTCCGCAGCTGCACCAAGTGCTGCCCCACTGCCAGAAGGTCGGCCTCTGGGCGCAGCTGACGCTGCACATCCACGTTGAGCTTCAGCTGGAACAGCACCGTGGCCAGCACATAGAGGGCGGTGACGATGCAGAACAGCCATGAGAAGCCGCAGAGCGCACGGAATACCCACAGCACCAAGGGTATCTCCAGCAGACCGATGATGACAACCATCCACCCCACCCTGTTCACGGTGTTCATCTTCTGCTGCACCACGTGGCGGATGATCTGTTCGTTCACTATGCGCTGATCGTCGAGCTTGCCTTTCAAGAGGCCGATTTGCTGACGCATGTCTTCAAAATCATTGTTGTTTTCCATCGTTTTCTGGTTTTTAATCGTTCATTTCTTTCAGTTGTTTTCTGATGCGGAGCAGTCGCATGGAGACGGCTTTCACCATGATGCCCGTGATGGCAGCTATCTCCTCGTAGCTCAGGCTCTCCAGCCAGAGCAGCACGATGGCCCTGTCGAAGAACCCCAGCCGGCCAATGCGTCGATAGAGCTGCTTGATCTGCAGGGTGTCAGCGTCACGGTCTTCGAAGAGGTTCACGTCCATGTCCAGAGGCAGGGCGTCACGCTTCTTCTTGCGCTCACATGTGATGCAGGTGTTCAGGCTCACGCGGTAGATCCACGTCTTGACATCGCTCTCGCCCTTGAAAGAGTCTAAGCCCTTCCAAAGGTTGATGAGCACCTCCTGGAAGAGGTCATTCACCTCCTCCTGGTCTTTGGAGAACATGTAGCACACCGTGAAAATGGTGCTTTTGTGGGCCTCCACCATCTGCGCAAATCTGGTTTCCAGTGTTTCCATACTACGTTTTTCGCATAAGTTCTTTTGTTAGTTAGACGCAGGAATCTGCAGAAAACCTCAAGGATTTTGAAAAAAAACGAGGGCTATGCGCATTTTCCAACGGCATAGCCCTCTTCACCATTAACATTTCCGTATGAAAAAGTTTACTTGTTCTTCAGCAAATCGCGTATTTCAGTGAGCAGAGTTTCCTCAGCGCTTGGTGCTGGAGGTTCTGGTGCAGGAGCAGGCTCCTCTTCTTTCTTGCGGTTCAGCTTGTTCATGGCCTTGATCATCAGGAAGACGCAGAGCGCCACGCAGATGAAGTCCACGATGTTCTGTATGAACTGGCCGTAAGCCACCACAGACTGACCAGCCTCCTGAGCCTCTGCCAGAGTAGCATAAGAGCCCTCACCGCTCAGCTTCACGAAGAGATTGGTGAAATCTACACCGCCCGTACACAGGCTGACGATAGGCATCAGCACGTCGCTTACCAATGAGCTGACAATCTTACCAAATGCACCGCCGATGATCACACCGACAGCCATGTCCATCACGTTGCCTTTCATGGCAAACTCCTTAAATTCTTTAATAAATCCCATAATTTTACTTTTTTAAATAATTAAATATGTTTGATGATGCGAATATATAAAAAGTTTTTTGTAATTTTGCATCGCAATAGGAAAAATATTATTCCTATAGTGAGATTACACTGAAATTTGTTATTATAAACCTTTTAAAATTAAAGAAATGATTAAAATCGCTATCAACGGCTTTGGCCGTATCGGTCGCCTCGCTTTCCGTCAGATGTTTGAGGCTGAGGGTTATGAAGTAGTAGCTATCAATGACTTGACCAATCCTAAGATGTTGGCTCACCTGTTGAAGTATGACACCGCACAGGGTGGTTTCGCTGGCAAGTTCGGTGAGAACAAGCACACTGTTGAGGCTGGTGAGGACTACATCGTAGTAGATGGCAAGAAGATCACTATCTATGCAAAGCCTAACGCAGCTGAGCTGCCTTGGGGTGAGCTGGGTGTTGACGTAGTTCTGGAGTGCACAGGCTTCTACACTTCTAAGGAGAAGGCTTCTGCTCACATTCAGGCTGGTGCCAAGAAGGTGGTTATCTCTGCTCCTGCTGGCAACGACCTGCCTACCATCGTTTACAATGTAAACCACAAGACTCTGACTCCTGCTGATACAGTGATCTCTGCTGCATCTTGCACCACTAACTGCTTGGCTCCTATGGCTGACGCTCTGAACAAGTACGCTCCTATCGTATCTGGTATCATGTCAACCATCCACGCTTACACTGGCGACCAGATGATTCTGGACGGCCCACAGCGCAAGGGTGACCTCCGTCGTAGCCGCGCAGGTGCTCAGAACATCGTTCCTAACTCAACTGGTGCTGCCAAGGCTATCGGTCTGGTAATCCCTGAGCTGAACGGTAAGCTGATCGGTTCTGCACAGCGCGTTCCTACTCCTACTGGTTCAACTACTATCCTGGTTGCTGTAGTTAAGGGTAAGGATGTAACTAAGGAAGGCATCAACGCTGCCATGAAGGCTGCTGGTACTGAGTCATTCGGCTACACTGAGGATCAGATCGTTTCTTCTGACGTTATCGGCATGAAGTTCGGTTCACTCTTCGACGCTACTCAGACAATGGTCACAAAGATTGCTGACGGCTTGTTTGAGGTTCAGGTTGTTTCATGGTATGATAACGAGAACAGCTATACTTCACAGATGGTTCGCACTATCAAATATTTCTCTGAGAACTGCTAATTTACTGTTCTTATAGAGCAAAAAAACTCCGCTTCGGCGGAGTTTTTAGTGTCTAGAGGTCTGATAGATCTATCTTGAGCTCTCCTCCAGAGATCAGGACCGGGATCTTCTCATCGAAGCTGAATGTGTCTTCTTTGGCTTCTTCAAAGAAGCAGCGGAGGACGTTGCGGTTCTTGCCGTCTATTATCCAGTATTCTTTCATGCCGTAGTTTCTATAGGCGTGATATTTATATCCAAGATCATACTTTTTGGTGGAAGGAGACAGTATCTCTGCTATAAAGTCAGGGGCGCCGATTATCCTTTTCTCATGGTTCTTTTTCGAATCACACAGCACTGCAACATCCGGCACAAAGGATTCAACAGAATCTTCAGAAAACTTCACCTCCACGTTCGAGGCCAG
>CALAEY010000017.1 GCA_937891085.1 uncultured Prevotellaceae bacterium
GTTCCGACTTCTCGAAGTTGCTCCTGTACTGATTGACAATATCGAACTCCTGCATAGGAAGTTCGCGCTCCACTAATGAAATTTTCGTTATCTTTGCCATTACAGTTATTCTTGTTTCCCCCGAATATCAACCTCGCCAAAGGTTTCGGGGGAATTTCTTATCCCAGTAACACAAAGATAATCATTTCTAACGAATTATCAATCAATTATTTAAGCTATTTTCAAAGAACTTTTTGAGCTTCACCGAAACACCCTAGATAACCATTTGTCTAACGGAGTATAAAAAAGTAAAATCCGATATAATCTCAGGCAGCCATGCCTATATGACTCAGAAAGTCGTTCATATTCTTAGCATCTGCTTCATACCACTTCAGTGCTTTCTCCACCTCTTTAGGCTTCAGCAGTCGGTCTTTCCCCAGCTCCTCACGCAGCATGTCTATGCCAGTGAACAGGTGGAAGGGGTGGTAACGGAAGCAGTCGTAACCGGGATCGAACAGTGAGCGGTTATGTCCCGTCTTCATCATCTTCTCCTTACGCTCAGAGAGGGCGTAGTTCACCAGCATCACGAAGCCTGGCATGTAGTTGAAGTGTGCGTCTACCACGTAGTCCAGCTTCACCAATGCGAAGAGCACGCACACCAGACGTCCGCCCCGCACGTGGTGGTCGAACAGCCACTGCACGCCCTCCACTATCCGGTCTATATGCCGTGCTCCCTCCGCGTTGAGGAAGTTGTCTATCTTCAGCGTGAAGTCCGCATGCACCTGTACCACGGGCACCACTGCCTCACTCTCCTGATGGATGCCAGCACACCCCATCCATTCACCCAGCACTTTTTCCACCTCCAGCAGTGAAGCTCCAGCCTGTCCCACACTCTTTCTCAATTCATCCGCTTGTTTCATAAAGCGCTCCCAGCACTCTGCCTCCATTGGGCAATTTTTCTTTTTCATATTCTTGTATTTTTTTTGTTATTGTCCCCAACGTTAAGGACAAGCAAAGATACAAAAAATATTTGGATTACACTAATATAAATTGCTGATTTTTAAGCTGTTATATGAATAAAAGACGAAATAAAAAGCATCCTTTCTTGACTTTGACTAATGACTATTTGTGACAACATATCGGATGCTTAGCATTACCATTAAAGGCTCTGGCATTACCATTAAGAGCTCTCCACCAACTCCCCAATAATAGAATTGATTTTCTTCATATTAATCTGTCTCTTAAACTTCACAGGAAGATTGGGGAAGTCTTTTGTCAGCTGTTTGAAGAACAATTCAGCACAGTCTATCTTTACATCCTCTTTTTTACGCAAGGTTGCATTCTGATTTACGTCCTTCGTTTCTATCACAACATTTAGCATCAGCTTACCCTCTTTAGTTCTCACGATATACATGAAATCGGGAGAATAGGTTTCATTAGCCACAGTAGGGATACGAATGCTCCCTTTTGGGATCTTCCCATAAACCACCAATTCAGCCACATTCACCTTATCCAGAATGTTCTGACGTTCAAGAGGCGAGTCATAAGCTATTGGTTCATAAAGATACTCATCGGGTACTTTGGAATTATCCGTCTTTACTCCCAGCCTACCCATTACTACCTCGTCTCTCATGCTTCCGTCTTTATTGGTCAGGGCAGTTACCTTGGTCCTATAATTGGCTTGTTTGTAAAGTATATCACCTGCCAGATTATCAATTTTCCAGTCATTAAAGCGGGCTATAAGTTGAGCCAGAGATGTTTCATTAAGCTGTGCCTCACCGAAACTTGAATGTACCCTTGCATAGTTACAAATAGCCTTGTGCAACGTTACGACAGGAATATGCGTAGCTTTATTAGCCCTTTTCAAGAATTCATTATAAGGAATTGCCCTACCTGTCACCTGATAAGACACATTGGCTTCATGCACTACAACAGCTTGGCCATTGGATATTTCAACCTCCGAACGATCTGAAGATATATATAGCTTAGAGAATACTCCTTCTTCCAGAATGCTTGGAAGAGCTTTTTCAATAGCCCCATCAATCTCTTTATGATAGTACAACAAGTATTTCCTATTAATGTCTTTCCACAGTTCTTCAATTTTCTTGAAATTATCTGGACGTACCTTCACCATATCCTTGTTGTTCTTCGCATTCTTATTAACAATTCTGCCACTATTTATGCCGTCTAAGTTAAACTCTGGGTACTCATTTCGGAAGTCCATAATCTTGTCTTCGACAAGAGTCATGTCCGTTTTCAAATAGCCTTTCTGGATTATCTCTATCCACAATGCTCTATAATCATCCAGTCCACGAAGTGCAGCCACTCTTTCAAGCTCTGCATCTGTCAGCTTAATAGGCTCATCTGTCTTATATACATCGCTGTTAATTTCACTTACCAGTCTGTCTGCAAAGTCTTTCTCTGTGAAATCTACGATATAGTTCAGCATAAACTCTGAGCCATTAATACGATTACCGTATTCATCTACAGGCAATCGGAGTCCACGCCCCACTTCTTGCAGCTTACTGATTTCACTTCCACTGGAGCGTAGTTTGGTGATAGTGAATACGTTGGGGTTATCCCAACCTTCTTTTAAGGTCCACTTCGAGAAGAGGAAACGCCTCACATACCAGTTACCGTTTTCGTCTTTGAAAGAAAGCAGTTTCTTTTTATTCTGCAGAATATCCTTCACCTCCGCATCAATAGCCTCATCACTGTCACTATTGTCCTGAGCGAAATAGCCACCCCTGCATGCAGCAATATCATCCAGACTGGCTTGCAAATAGGATGTATATGATTCCGAATTTTCTTTGCCTAACTCCTCCTTCAGCCGTTCTTCCAACAGACGATCGAACAAATCTTTAAGCCAAGCTCCCTGCCCATTTTCATCTCCACGAAACGACTCTATATTATCAATGAAAAACAATGCCAGAGTCTTAATCTTACTTTCTCTATGAAACATGGCACGTTCCACCTCAAAATGGCGTTCTATAGCAAGCCTTATCATCTGTTCTTGGTAAGACGTAGAGTAGATATCTGCCGCAAATTCATCGCCTGTGTGTTTCAACTGCCCATTAGAAAGTTCTATTTCACCAGACTTGATACCGCTCAGCACAATACCTGAAAGACTGTCACTCATCAGCCCAAGCGACTCACCCTTATGCAATTCATAACGCTGGGATGTATTTTGCTTAATGTGATGGAAGATGACACTCTCCTTCCCATTGATGGAAACAACTTTCACTTTCTCGTTTTCCGAAGAAAGCGGATTGAAATGTTCTTTTGCCACACCCTTAATCAGGTTCTGATTGAAAGCCTCACAGGCTGTGAGATTATAAAGCAGATTGAGGTAGTCTTTTTGCGCATGTTTATTCTTCCCCTTGCCTTCCATCACTTCGGGGAATGTTGCGCCAAAGCGTATCACACACTGTGGAGCCACCTCACTAAGCAAAAACTTATAGGTGGTATTGCTACGCTCAAAACGATGTGGCTCATCTATCATGACGATGGGACGGGTAGATTTGATAGCATCAAGTGGACGATGAAAACTCTGCACAGCAATGTCATAATCTCGTTTGTCCAGCAATTTGCCCTTTTGCATCAACTGCTGATTGACCACCAAGACATAGATGCGATTCCTATTCTGATAAGAACCGTTCACAAAGTCGCGTACAGAAGACGGGAAATAGCTATGCCCTTTTTTCTTTTTCTTAGCAGGCGTCACTTCACAGAGGTCTATCTCACTGCCATAGCCCAACGTATCCTTGAAATAACGCTGCACATACGGGTCACTGATAAACTGCACTACTCCTGCTTTCACTGCCAAAGAGTGTACCAATATCACGAACTTATTAAACCCATAACGTTTATGCAATTCATAAAGTGTATGCGTATAGACATAGGTTTTCCCTGTGCCAGTTTCCATCTTGATATCAATATTCAGGGGTTCACCTGGTGCTGGTTCCACCACTTTGTGATTATATGGCTTCATCTCTTTTGTTGAGATGATTTCACGGATGGCATGCGTCAGCTGTGCACTCTGATATTCAGGCATCGGATTTTGGTGCAGCTGTCTTGGTGGCTCTATCTGGGTTCGGCTGAACACATGAGCAATGCGGTCAACAGGAATTTGTTGATGCGGTAATCCTGCTTGAAGTATTATATCCATATGCCTTAATATCTGATGTCTATGTTTATTTTTACTTGTTTCTCACCTTCATTTAGCGTAGGAAGGTTTACTGCTAATGCATCTTCTATGGTGAAATTGAAGCTATAGCCAAAGAGTACCAGATAGTGAGGTCCCCAGTCGTTATCTTCACCATATTTATCTACTAAGGCAGTGACAGCCTCCATTGACATATCTTCGTCTATCAGATAGAGGTAATCTCCGCACTGATATGCGGTGTAGTCTGCCAGAGGCACTTCTACCACAGGAGCATTAAGCCCTTGACCATCTCGAAGTTTCCACGTAGTGAGCACAGTCTCCCTGCCAAACTCTTGCAATATATTGCTTGAAGCACCGAAATCTACGGGCTGGAAAGAAGTCAACTTTGATAATACGTCATCAGAAACCTCTTTCAGTGTATAGTGCTTGAAGCCAAGGTCAATTGTTGTCTCAGGGTTTTCTTCCTTGATTTTCTTGGCAGCTCGTTTAATTCGTTCTTGACCTATCTCGTCAATGGTTCGATAGCCAGCCTTATAAGCCTCACTACCTTCCTTTGGAACCTCTGGCAGTTGAATTAAAATATAACGGCGGTTTACTTCTTCGTCATTATCCAACTCCATTATAGATTGGGCAGTAGTACTACTCCCTCCAAAAAAATCAACTATTAAATCACCATCTTCAGAACCCATCTTAATTAAGTTTTTTATCAGTTCTATGGGCTTAGGATAATCAAAAACTTTAATGATTATCCGCAATTAGCCGACCAAAAATTGGGCTGAATCCTATGAAAT
>CALAEY010000018.1 GCA_937891085.1 uncultured Prevotellaceae bacterium
CATTTCATAGGATTCAGCCCAATTTTTGGTCGGCTAATTGCGGATAATCATTAAAAAGAAACACCCTCTTATCTCTTTAATTGGCATCCAGAAACCGATATGTCCTATCGGTGGCAAACGATACGGCATATCGGAAGTGTGGGATATGGTATATCAATGCTATCGGATGAAGTTCGTTGCCGTCCAAGGCATTTCGTCAGGAGTGGGCTGTGTGCCTGCCTCTTGGTTGTGGAACTTCTTCAGCATCCAGGCCATGTTGTGCCCCAAGGTGCGCATGGTCTGCAGGCCCTCCACGTCTTGCGAGGTCTCGCCCTGCTCACGGCCATAGGCAATGTTCCAATACTGAGAGGTCACCAAAGGCATATTGCTCATCTCGAAGATCATGTTCATGGTTTGGAAGGCAGCTGTGGCACCTCCACGACGGCAGATGGTAACAGCGGCAGCAGGTTTATAGGCTGCGGCGGCACCATTAGAGAAGAAGGAACGCTGCATCAGCGAGAGTAGGGCACCATTGGGCTGTCCGTAATAGACGGGAGATCCGAAGATGAATCCATCGGCTTCAGCATATTTGGCTGAGATCTCGTTGCAAATGTCATCATTGAAAACACAGCGTCCGTCCATATTCTCTTTACACTTGAAGCAGGCGATGCAGCCACGTATGGGCTTCAGTCCGATATGCACAATCTCTGTTTCAATGCCTTCGCTCTGCAAGGTCTTGGCCACTTCGCTCAGTGCGATAAAGGTATTGCCCTGCTTGTGCGGGCTTCCGTTTACTAATAAGACTTTCATATTGCTCTTGTTTTTGTTTGTAGTTAAATAACGTTTGCAAATATAATAAAAAATCTTTTTGGTGGTTTAATGATTATTGCATACCTTTGTCTATAGAAGAAACATAACCTTATTTTACTAACATACTATGAATAACGTATTAGCCTGGCTGGGCTTTGACCCGGCAAAACACAAAGTCAGAACGGAGCTTATGGCTGGTCTGACTACTTTTCTTACGATGTCTTATATTTTAGCTGTAAATCCCCTCATCTTGGGAGAAACAGGCATGGACAAGGGGGCACTTTTCTCTGCTACTGTAGTGGCTGCAGCTATTGCCACATTGGTCATGGCTTTTTATGCTCGCATGCCATTTGCCTTGGCTTCGGGCATGGGCCTCAATGCGTTCTTCGCCTATACCTTGGTGCTCACCATGGGGTATTCGTGGCAGGAAGCTCTGGCAGCCGTTCTTTTCGAGGGCATCGTATTTATCCTTCTTACTATATTTAAGGTACGCGAGGCCATCGTGAATGCCATTCCACTGAACCTGCGCTATTCCATCTCTGTGGGTATAGGCCTGTTCATTGCCTATATCGGACTTAAGAATGGTGGCATCATCGTAAGCAGTGAGGCTACAGTCACAGCCCTGGGCACTTGGACACCAGCATCCACCATCGCTGCATTTGGTGTTTTGATGGGTGGAGTGCTTATGGCTCTGAATGTTCGTGGTGCCCTGTTCTATACCATCATCTTGATGACACTCGTAGGCATTCCTTTTGGGGTGACACAGATTCCTGAGGGCTTCTCATTGATGAGCCTTCCAGCCTCAATGGACTCCATCGCTTTCAAGATGGATTTCTCTCGCTTCCTTTCACTCGACATTGATTATTACATCGTAGTGTTCACCTTGCTCTTGATGGACTTGTTTGATACGTTGGGCACACTGATCGGGGCTTCTACCAGTGCAGGCATGGCCGATCCTAAGACGGGACGCATACACGGACTGAACCGTGCCTTGATGGCCGATGCAGTTGGTACCACCGTCGGAGCCCTCTGCGGTACCAGTACTGTCACTACCTATGTGGAGAGTACCACGGGTATCGCTGCAGGCGGACGTACAGGCCTGACCTCTTTTACAGTAGCTATCCTCTTCTTATTGGCATTGTTCTTTTCTCCGCTGTTCCTAATCATCCCTTCTGCTGCCACTACCAGTGCGCTGGTGTTGGTGGGAGTGCTGATGATTAAGACCATTACCAAGATAGACTTTGCTGACCTCACAGAGACAGTGCCTTGCTTCATCACCATGCTTACCATGCCGTTCACGGCCAGCATCTCCGAAGGCATCGTGCTGGGTATGCTCAGCTATGTGGCAATAAAGGTCTGCAGTGGTCGCCATGCTCAGCTCTCACCTGTGATGTATGTGCTGGCTGCCTTCTTCTTGCTTAAATATTTAGTGGTATTATTTTGAATCTTGATGCTATGAAAAGATATATTTTTTCCTTGCTATTGATATTGGTGGCACTCTGTGCCCATGCACAGGACGTGCAGTTACACTATGATTTCGGACGCAACCTCTATCCCGATGAGGAAGCAGGTCGACAGAAAGTGACCCTTACTGTGGAGCAGTTCAAGGCCGATCAGTGGGGCTCTTGGTTCTACTTTGTAGATTTGGACTTCTCTCGAAAGTTCATCGAAGGTGCCTATATTGAGATTTCCCGTGAGATGAAGTTGGGCAGTGAGTCTCCCTTTGCAGCTCATGTGGAGTACAATGGCGGACTCAACCGCTTTGGCAGTTACCAGCATGCCGCCCTTATCGGTCCAGCTTGGAACGGCCATTCTGCCGATTTTTCCAAGACGCTTTCTGTGCAGTTGATGTATAAGCGCTACTTCAAGAGCTATGATTACACTTCTGCTTATCATAGTGTGCAGCTCACTGGCGTTTGGAGTACGACTTTTGCCCAGAAGGCATTGACATTCTCTGGTTTTATTGATTTCTGGCGTGGGCAGAATGCCAATGGGCATGGCCAGTTGGTGATGCTCACAGAACCACAGTTGTGGTATAATCTTACGGAGCACTTCTCACTGGGTACGGAGTGGGAGATAAGCAGCAACTTCGTCTATAACACATACAATGATAAGTCATTCTTCATCAATCCTACCCTGGCTGCGAAGTGGACTTTCTAAGAAAAACAAAATGATATATCTATGAGTAACGAAACATTGACTCCTTTCCGCAAGACCGTTGTAGGTGTACAGTTCCTCTTCGTGGCTTTTGGCTCCACGGTGCTGGTTCCTCTGCTCGTAGGCCTTGACCCTGCTACAGCCTTGTTTACGGCTGGTGTAGGCACACTCATCTTCCATCTGGTTACCCGTGGCATGGTTCCTATCTTTCTGGGTAGCAGCTTTGCATTTATTGCTCCTATCATCTCTGCTACTGAGCAGTGGGGGTTGGGTGGTGCCATAGCAGGCATTTCAGGTGTGGCACTGGTTTATTTCATCATGTCGGCACTGGTCAAGTGGCAGGGGCAGAAGTTGCTCAGCCGTCTTTTCCCGCCAGTGGTCATCGGACCAGTGATTATCCTCATCGGTCTTTCATTGTCGCCTACGGCTGTAGATATGGCTAAGCAGAATTGGTTGTTGGCTATTATTTCGCTGGCAACGGCCATTGTGGTGCTTACTTTTGGCAAAGGATTGTTGAAGTTGGTGCCTGTAGTTTGTGGTATCTTGGTGGGCTATCTGGTCGCTATCTGTATGGGTTTAGTGGACTTCTCTGGTGTAGCAGCTGCCTCTTGGTTTGCTTTGCCAGATTCCATCGTGCATTTCCATTGGCCTGAATTTGCTTGGCAACCATTCCTCTTCATGATTCCTGTGGCCATAGCTCCTGTAATAGAGCACATCGGTGATGTCTATGTGGTGAGTGAGGTGGCTGGCAAGGATTTCGTGAAGGAACCGGGTCTGCATCGCACCTTGTTGGGTGATGGATTGGCTTGTTTGTTTGCTTCCTTCTTCGGTGGCCCTCCTGTGACTACCTATAGTGAGGTGACGGGTGCTATCCAGATTACACGCATCAGTCATCCACAGGTTATCCGCATCGCTGCTGTTACAGCTTTGGTGTTCTCTGTCATCGGAAAACTCAGTGCTGTGCTACAGGCCATCCCGTCGGCGGTGCTGGGTGGCATTATGTTGCTGCTCTTCGGCTCTATTGCCAGTGTGGGTGTGCAGAGCCTTATTAATAATAAGGTGGACTTGAATGAAACGCGTAATATCATCATCGTCAGCCTGATTCTAACCACAGGTATTGGCGGAGCCGTGCTTTCTGCAGGTTCATTCTCTATCAGTGGCATAGGCCTGTCTGCGGTGGTTGGCGTATTGCTCCATTTGTTGCTTCCTAAGACTAAAAATCAAAATAAGTAAGATATGAAAACGAAATTCAGATTGTTCAGTGCGCTTGCTATGGCAACGACGCTGTTTTTAACTTCTGGTTGTGGCGGTGATGTCACCACTGGAGAGGTGAAGAAAGTAGGAGCCTTGGATGCTTCTGCATGGGAGGTGTCTCAATGGATCTCTGCAGCTGATGCTCCTGTGGTGACAGGGCGCATCAACGATTCTGACAATGGGCGCTCTGCGGATGGAGCTAGTTGGTTCGTCTCTACGGTGAAGAACGACCAGAAAGTTACTGCTGCCCGGTGGATGACAGCAGGTCTTGGCGTCTATGAGCTTTATGTGAATGGTGTGCTTGTAGGTGATGAGGTGCTGAAACCTGGTTTCACGCACTATGCAAAGACCAAGCGTTCTTTCACTTATGACATCACCCCTGTGCTGAATACAAAGTCGAGCGCAGAGAATGAATTGGCTGTGCAGGTGACTCCAGGTTGGTGGGGTGATCGTATCGTCACCCCTGGTGGACATGAGGGCATGATAGGCAATAAAGTGGCTTTCCGTGGCGTCTTGGAGTTGACCTATGCCGATGGTACTAAGCAACTCCTTGGTACAGACCTGGAGCACTGGAAAGCAGGTATAGCTGGTCCTGTGCTCCATGCGGCTATCTTCGATGGCGAGGAATATGATGCCCGTGTGCCTCTGGGATTCCTTACTCCAGAAAAGCTTTCTACGCCAGAGCTGAACACTGAGTTCCAAGGTGAGATACTGCCTTCTGAGGGGGCAGAGATCTACCTGCGTTCTGATTTGGGTTTGGTTCCTACCAAGGCCTATAAATATAAAGAGGTGTCAGGAGCTACAGAAGACGAATATGGTAAGGTAGTCATTGCTGAGGAGTTTGCATCTGGGGCAGAGATGGTGATACGTCCAGGAGAAACCTTGGTGGTGGATTTCGGACAGAATGCTGCTGCTGTGCCTTCCTTCATTTTCGAGGCTGCTGAGGGTACGGTGCTTACCTGCCTCCCAGGTGAGTTGCTGAACGATGGAAACGGTGCCAAGAGTCGTGGCATGGATGGCCCAGAAGGTAGTGTGCATCGTGACAATCTCCGTGTCCCCAAGATTGGTATGATCCTGAAATATACGTTTGCTGGTGGTGGCAAGTTGGAGTCATTCATCCCTCAAAGTACATTCTTTGGCTACCGCTTCGTTTCCATTACAGCTACAGATGAAGTGCGCATCACTTCGCTGGTATCAGTACCAGTTACATCTATTGCAAAGGACTTGGAAATAGGCACCATCACAACAGGCAATGAGTTGGTGAACAAGCTGATTTCAAACACTGTTTGGGGACAGCGTTCCAACTATCTCTCTGTGCCAACAGACTGTCCACAGCGCAACGAGCGTCTTGGATGGACGGCAGATACGCAGGTGTTCTCAGAGACAGGTACATTCTTTGCCAATACAGATCAGTTCTTCCATAAGTGGATGCGTGACATGCGTGATACTCAGAGTCCTATGGGTGGATTCCCTGGCGTGGCTCCATTGGCACAGTATGGTGGTGATATGCTCCGCCTTGGTTGGGCAGATGCTGGTATCATCGTTCCTTGGACGGTTTGGAAGCAGTTTGGCGATCGTGAGATGATCGAGGAGAATTGGGAGGCCATGAACAAGTTCATGAATCTCATCAACGATACTCAATACGATCATGTGGCTCTGATTTCTGAGAACGGCAACTATCAGTGGGCCGACTGGCTGAGCTACGAGCCATTGGAAAGCTGTGGAGGCGGTGCCTTTAGGAATACCCCTCGTGGACGCGAACCTCTGCCAGAGGCCATTGTTTACTGGAATTTCCTGAGTGCTTCCTACTGGGCTATCGATGCAGCTATGATGCGCGATATGGCTGAGGCTACAGGGCGCAATGCAGCTATCTATCAAGAGATGGTTGATGAGGCTAAGGCTTACCTGAAATCCAAGTTCCTCAATGCTAATGGTACTTTCAAGACGGATATCCTGAACACGATGCAGACACCTGCTTTGTTTGCCCTGAAGAACCAATTGGTTGAGGGCAGTGCCAAAGAGGCTATGATAGATCGTCTGCGCAAGAACTTTGCCTTGCATGACAACTGCCTGCAGACTGGTTTCCTCGGAACGTCTATCTTGATGCCAACACTTACGGAGAATGGTATGCAGGACATTGCTTACGAACTGCTCTTCCAACGTAAGAATCCAAGTTGGCTATATTCTGTGGATAATGGTGCCACTACTATCTGGGAGCGTTGGAACAGCTATATGATAGAGAAGGGTATGGGCCCACAGGGTATGAACAGTTTCAACCATTATGCTTATGGCTGTGTATGTCAGTGGATTTGGGAAACTGCTGCAGGTATCGCTGCTGATCCTGCTGCGCCAGGCTTCAAGCATATCATCATGCGTCCTATCCCTGACAAGCGCTTAGGTCATCTGGAAGCTGAATACCAGTCGGCTGCAGGTCTCATTAAGAGTGCTTGGCGCTATGAGGGCGACCAGTGGACTTGGGAGTTCACCATTCCAGAGGGTGCTACTGCTTCTGTTACCCTGCCAGGTGAAACGGAAGTGAAGGAGTATCAAGCCGGTGTATATACAGTGACTAAATAGTCGTTTCACATGTTTAAATGAAAGAAGCCAGCGCCTGAATCATTTGGCGCTGGCTTTCTTTTTGCCAGGGATAGAAATATCAATCCAGTTCTTTGATTTTTACATTCCTGTACCACACCTCATCGCCATGGTCTTGAAGCAGGATATTGCCTTCTTCCCAGTTTCCGAAGTTGGGCCAGTCGCGATACTTGCTATAAGCCACCAAAGCATTCCATTCTTGATTGTTGCGTTCATACTCCAGTAGTTTTACGCCATTGAGCCAATGCTCTACATGCGTGTCCTTAACATACACCATAGCTGTATTGAAGCTGTTGATATCGAAAGGTTTGTCTTCAGGAGCAGGAATCAAGTCGTAGAGTGAACCCAGTGTGCGATTACCTTTTACACCCAACTTAGCATCTGGATGGCGTAGGTCATCCAGTACCTGGAATTCGCAGCCTATTGCAGAGCCTTCGCCTTGGTTCAGATCTGGATGAACGAAGTACTTGATACCACTATTGGCTCCTTCTGTAATCTTAAAATCTACTTTGAGTACAAAGTTGCGATAAGTGCGTGTAGTGATGATATCTCCACCATTGGCGGCTTCTTTGCCTTCGCCTTGATTCACTTTAAGTATGCCACCATCTATGGTCCAACCATTGGAAGGAAATCCGTCAAGGCGGGCACCACGCCAACCTTCAGAGGTCTGTCCATCCCAAAGTAACTTCCAACCATCGGCCTGCTCTGCAGGAGAGAGGGTGTTGGGGGTGTCACTGATTTCTATCTGCCAGTATGAGGCAGGTTGTACAACTGCAGGTTTGTCGTTTGGTTGCTGGCATGACTGCAGGGCAGCAAAACCTAACAATGCGATTAAGTATAATCTGATTGTTTTCATGATAATAGAGTATTAGAGGTTAGAGTTTATAGAAATCTTCCCAGCCACGACGTGGTGGTTGCCCAGTGAGCAAGGCATTGGCAAACTGGTTGTTGGTGAATTGTTTGGTGCGAGGATTGAAGAAGAGCTGTGCGTTCAATCGTTGCGCGATGACTCCCAGACAGAATACTTGGCTGAGCACCCCATTGATTTCGAATGGTGAACGCGTTTTCTCCAGTCCTTGGCATGCCAACAGGAAGTTCTCGAAATGGTTCGAAGGGCTTTCTGGAACAGGAGGTAGCTGGCTTTCCATTTCACGTGCTTTCTCTTCGGGGATGATGCTCAGTGTACTGCCATGACTGCCACCTTTGAAGATAAGGTCGCGTGAGTAGATAATCTTGCCAGGTGTCAGTCGTTGGTTGGTGGTATTGCCCTGATTAGTTGTTGGTACTCCTTCTGTGACAGCAGCGCTGCCATAGCCAGCAGGCAGAGGGGGCAGGTTGTCTGTTCCGTCATACCATGTGATATCCACAGGAGGCATGCCTTCTCTGGCATCAAAGCGGAACAAGATGGTTGAGGAGTAGGGGTAGAAGTAGTCATTATGTCCGTTGGCATACTTCATGCTCACCTCGTAGGGCAATCCCAGTTTCAAGAACTCATGAATAGTGTCAAGGATGTGGGCACCCCAATCACCAAGCGCTCCCATACCAAAGTCGTACCAGCAGCGCCAGTTACCTTGATGATACTTCTCACTGTAATCATGATATGCTGCAGCACCTAGCCAGGTGTCCCAGTCCATATCTTTAGGCAGAGGGTCTGCCTGTGGAGGACGACCTTCGTTAGAGTCGTATTGATGCCAACGACGCACATCGTTCATGTGGGCTGTTACTGCAGTCACATCCTTTATGATACCAGCCTCCACCCACGTTTTGAATTGGAAGTAGTTGGCCTCTGAATGTCCTTGATTGCCCACCTGCGTAGCAAGGTTTGGATGCTTTAGTGCAGCTTGGATCATCAACTCTGCTTCATGGAAGGTTCGACACATAGGCTTCTCCAGATAGATGTGCTTACCTTCTGATAGTGCCAACATGGCTACAGGGAAGTGAATGTGGTCTGGGACAGCAGCTGCCACTGCATCAAATTCACTGCCGCATTTCTCAAACATTTCCCTAAAGTTTCTAAAGCGCTTAGCACGTGAATACATGTTAATCACTTCCTCAGTCTGCTTATTGCCCATGTCCACATCGCAAAGGGCTACCACATCCACCATATCAGTGGCAGCAAAATCCTTGATTATCTGATTGCCTCGATTACCTATGCCTATATAGGCTATTTTCACTTTATCAGCATGGAATCGGGTGCGGGCATTTGGTTGTGCAAAGATACCCTTTGGCGCTAGGAAAGCACCTGTGGCTGCCAAGGCGGATGATTTTAGAAATCGTCTTCTTGTTGTCATGGTAATTAGGATTTAAATGGTTAACAACTACGAATGTAATACTTATTTTTGTATGTAGGATATTTTTTTTCTCAAAAACAGATAAAACGACTATAATTGCTAAAGAATTGATAATGAAATATCGTTATTTATGCGCATTTTTGTACAAAAAATAGGATATCTCAATTTTCGGTAGTAACTTTAGTGCAAAATGACAAAAACGATATTATGAAAAGAATTACAAGAAGAGGATTCCTGCGCACCAGTGCTATGGCATACGCAGGATTTAGCATTGCTCCGAGCAGTCTTTTTGGCCAGAATTTCAAAGCTGCTCTAGATGCGATATATAAAGACAATCGTCCTGCACCAGCTGAGCGTCTGTTCCGCTCTGAAGCGGTGGAGGCACAGATAAAGCGTGTGGAGGGGTTGTTGAAGAACGAGAAGTTGGCTTGGATGTTTACCAACTGCTTTCCCAATACCATCGATACAACGGTGCACTTCCGTCACGATGCACAGGGAAGACCCGATACCTTTGTCTATACGGGCGATATCCATGCCATGTGGCTGCGTGACTCTGGAGCGCAGGTTTGGCCATACGTCCAGCTTGCCAATCAAGATGCCTCGCTTAAGGAGATGATAGCGGGCGTGATCAATCGTCAGTTCCTCAGTATCAATATCGACCCATACGCCAATGCGTTCAATGACGGTCCGATAGAGGGTGGGGGCGAGTGGAAGAGCGATTATACCGCTATGAAGGATGAACTCCACGAACGTAAGTGGGAGATTGATTCGCTCTGCTATCCCATCCGCTTAGCCTACCAGTATTGGAAGACCACAGGTGATGTGAGCGTCTTTGGCGAGGAATGGCTGAAGGCCGTGCAGACCATCTTGGCTACCTTCCGCGATCAGCAGCGCAAGGATGGTAAGGGCAGCTATCGCTTCCAGCGTCGCACGGAGCGCCAGCTTGACACGATGTCAAACGATGGGTGGGGGGCACCTGTGAAACCCGTAGGCCTGATAGCCTCGGCTTTCCGTCCTTCAGACGATGCCACGACGTTCTTGTTCCTCATTCCATCCAACTTCTTTGCTGTGAATGTGCTGAACAAGGCCGCGGAGATTCTCACGGCTGTGAACCATCGCGCGGACCTTGCCTCTCAGTGCAAAACATTGGCTGATGAGGTGGAGGCCGCTCTGAAGCAGTACGCCATCTATGACCATCCGAAGTATGGCAAGATGTATGCCTACGAGGTAGATGGCTTTGGCAATCAGCTGTTGATGGACGATGCCAACGTGCCAAGCTTACTGGCGATGCCATACTTAGGCCTCGTGGATACCAGCGATCCTATCTATCAGAATACTCGTCGCTTCGTGTGGAGTGAGGACAATCCTTACTTCTTCCGCGGCAAGGCTGTAGAGGGTATCGGCGGTCCTCACATTGGCTATGACATGCCTTGGCCTATGAGCCTGATGATGCGTGCGTTCACTAGCACCGATGATCAGGAAATCAAGACTTGCGTGAAGCTGCTTATCGACAATGAGGCAGGCACAGGCTTCATGCACGAGTCGTTCCACAAGGATGACACCACGAAGTTCACCCGCTCTTGGTTTGCTTGGGCCAATACCCTCTTCGGAGAGCTTATACTCAAGTTGGTGAATGAGGGCAAGGTGGATTTGCTGAATAGCATTGCATAATTCTCTGTAAAACATCTTCCACATCTTCCATCTTCCACGGAGGCATAAGAATCATGCGCTATCTCGTGGAAGAAGTGTGGAAGATGTGGAAGAT
>CALAEY010000019.1 GCA_937891085.1 uncultured Prevotellaceae bacterium
TTCGGTCGGATTTGCAATCCGACCGCTCCGAATATAAGCATTTTCAATGCGCCCCGCTCCTTGTCTCTCAGTGAAATCCGTGTTTATATTCCAGCAACGAAAGATTAAGCAACGGATAAACACGGATTACACGGATGCCTTGCAGTGTGGGAATCCGTGAAAATCCGCATTAAGCAACGGATAAACACGGATTACACGGATGCCCTGCGGTATGGGAATCCGTGAAAATCCGTGTTTATCCGTTGCTTAATCTCCGTTCGGTCGGATTTGCATGTAACCACTGTTGGCCTTTCAGGCCGTTTGTCAGCAGAATGCGGATAATCATAATCATGAATAATTCAGGTTAGACCAAAATATTCCAAAGAGGAGCTATCCACACAAATCTTTTAGTAGCCTTATCTTTACCAAGCAGGACTGAGTAGAGTTACAGGCGATTTTGCAATCATAGATTGCTCAAGGCCTTCCTGCCCTTATTCGTCAAATAGTATGACTGCATTGGATGGCATGGGTCTCAGGGTAAAGCATGGCAATATTGCCAATTTTCTCCCACTTTTCTGCCAGTTTCTTCGCAAAAACGGTTAAAAGTTCACCTCTTTTTATAAATTTTTGGACTTGGATGAAGGTGGTTTAAGAAATATTTTGTAATTTTGCAGCCGACCAAGCCAGTCGCATGTGACAGGGCGGGTCAAATATCTTATCGGAACACCGGAGGCCGACGATGCCGTTTGTAGGGCAGGCCGAAGGGGAAAGGACGTTTTCGGACGTTACCTATCTGTGCAAGTCAAACTTCGCAACTTTGAATCCAAGTACAGCGGTAATGCAACGGAGCGTTTACGTGGGCGGATTATATCCCCGCTATTGCTATATATAATATAATGTATAGCTGATAGTCGTAAAATATAATCGCTTGGCGTGGGCTGGCTTGCGTTGCTTATCCTTACTTGGGGGCAATGCGAAGGCCTGACTGCAGGGATAGGCGCGGAGGAACAAAACTCCCACGTCTTTTTTTTGTTTCCCGTACTCTCATAACTAATCATACCAGTGCCGAATTGGGGAGTCTATAGGCAGGCAAAGATACAGAGCCGACCATGACAAAGCTACTGACCAAGTGCTGCACCGCCGCACTGCTGCTGGCGGCAGTGCCAGCCTGTCCGCAGGCAGGGAAAATCGAGGTGAAGAAGAACCTCAACTACCGCCAGAAGGTAACACCGGTGAAAGCAGACCACTACCTCTACTCCACTTTCTGTGCATCGGGCAAGAACGTCTACAACCTGAAAGGCTTCCAGGTCTGCGGTGCTTCGGGCCGTGTGCTGGACCTGAGGCTCAGTCCCGCAGGGTCTGCCTTCGCCGTGCTGACCCAGAGCGGCAAGCAGACAAAAGTGGCCATTTACGATGCCAACACTGCCGACAAGCGCATACACGACTTCTCCGAGACTACGGCCACGGCCATAGCCTACAGTGCCGACAGCCGCCGTCTCTTCATAGCCGGTGCCGACGGCAGCCTACAGGCTTACGACACCAAGACTTTTGAGGCTGTGAGCCACTATCAGCCAGGCCTCATCGCCACCTGTGTCGCCGCCGACAGCCGCGGACGCTTTCTGGCGGCGGCCGGCAGGCTGTCGGTGGCCGTCATGGCAGCTGAGACGGGCGCCGTAAGGACGCGGCTCGACATGGCTGCGGATGTCAATGCCGTCCGTTTCTCCGACGACGGCAGCATGATGGGCGTACTGACAGCCGACGGGCAGCTGACGCTCTACGACTCGCGCAGCCTTACCGTCAGTCACACTTTCAGCACACTCGGAGCAGCAGTAGACTTCGACTTCCACCCCGAGGGCAAATATGTGGCCGTGGCCACGGCTGCCAACGCCATCACCTTCATCAATATCATGGATGCAGCCGAAACCATCCCGATGAGCGAGCCGGCAGGAGGCATCTCATACCTGCGCTTTGTCAGGGACGGCAAGGGGCAGGTCTACCTGACCAACACTGCCACCGATGCGCTGAAGTACAGGCAGGTGACGGGATTGTCGCCCAACTATATGCGGATGATGCGGCAGGAGCTGCTGTCCAGGATGGAGGAATGGGCCAAGATGCGCGACGACGAGACAGAGGACGAGTACCGCCAGCGTGTCAACGAGGACACACGGGCTCGGCAGGCCCGCCTCTTCGAGCAGGAGATAGCCACGCAGCTGGCGGGCGACATGGCGATGAACGCCAGCGTCTCGCTTGGCGGCTACAACCCGGCGACGGGCATGATGGCCGTGGAGTTCGACAACATGCCGCCCATAGCCCTCAAGGTGCCCCAGGAGGACGCACAGGACTTCATGTCGGGGGCTGACCTGGAGTTTCGCGACGCTGTCTACGGCCTGACGGAGAACGACGGCTTCGAGCTCATCTTTGCCAACGTCTACAACAGGACTACAGGCAAGACCTACCAGTTCAACAACCTGGACCGTAAGCGGAACTTCCTGAACATCGACGACGACTTCGTACCCATAGAACTGGTGCAGAAGTCGGGCATGGAGGAGATGAGGCTGAACGAGCTGCGGCAGAAGGTAGTGGGGCAGGCACAACGGGACAAGCTCATCTCCGAACACACGCACATAGCAGTGAACACCCAGGGGGAGGCCGACACCGACCCCGCCGGCCGCAAGGTCACCAACTACAAGGTGGGCTTCACCTACACCGTCGACGACAAGTATTCGGCCCACGAGGACTTTCCAGCAGGCAGGTACAAGGTCAGGGAGTCGCACGCGGCCGAGTCGATGCTGAAGATTGTGACGCAGGCCTTTGAGAACGACTTCGCCAAATATATCAAGGCGGGAAAAAGGGTGGTGGTGCGCATCACCGGCTCGGCCGACGCGCTGCCCATCACCGGCACCATAGCCTACGACGGGACCTTTGGCGACATAGTAGATGAGCCTTACCACCTCAACGGCGACCTCAGCACCGTCACCGTGAAGAAGGCCACCGGCATCAAGTCGAACGAGCAGCTGGCCTACATGAGAGCCATGGCGGTGAAGGACTACATCGGCCGCAGCATGACAGCCCTGAACCAGATGAACACTGACTATGACGTCTACGTGGAAGTGAACAGCAAGGCCGGAGGAGCCTACCGCCGCATCAACGTGGAATTTGTGTTCGTGGACACCTTCTGACCGGCCGGCATCCGGCATGACACCTATACCCAGCAACCATCGGAACAATAACACCATTACATCCATGAGAACCATAAAGAACATCTTTGTGCTGCTGGCCCTCACGGCAAGCGCCGGCCTGCCGGCACAGACCATCAAGACGGCCACGGAGTACCATGAGGCGTTCGTCAGGCAGCTGGCACAGAGCGGGCAGAGCATGACGGCATACAATACCCTCTACCAGAGCTATCAGGAGTATGCCGCCGTGCTGGCAGCCACCTCGCCGGGCGCGACCGACCACACGCAGGCCAAGGCGGGTCTCAAGAGCGTGTTCCCCTATTTGGGAGAAGCCGTCTACTACTACTATCAGAAACAGGACAAGCAACGCACACTGATGTTTGCCGAGGCATACGTCGACATCACCCTGCTCGACGAGATGAGGGGCGAGACGCTGCCCGTAGACCAGCAGTACGGCACCTTCGCCTGGATGCCCGCCACCAAGTACTACAACGGGAAACAGTATGACAAGGCCGTGCGCTACCTGCAGGCCTATATCAACTCGGGCAATGCCGAGCGCAGGGCCAACGCCTACTACTACATGGCCAGGAGCTATGTACACATCCAGGACAACGTAAGGGCACGGCAGGTGCTGCAGCAGGGGTTGAGCCTATACCCCGACGACCTGGCGATGCTGGAGATGGCCATCAACCAGCTGGCAGAGGCGAAGGACGACGACGCCACACTGCAGCGCTACATTGATGCCGCCATCAGGCAGAAACCGCAGGACGCGGGACTGCTCAACTTCCAGGGGCAGCTGTACGAGCGGGCCCAGCAATGGGAGAAGGCCATTACCGTGTACAACCGTCTGCGGCAGATGCAGCCGCAGAACCTGACGGTGGTGCGGCATCAAGCGGTGGACAACTACAACGCCGGTGTCAGCTATGCATGGAAAGCCGACGAAGCAGAGAAGAAGAACGTGAAGAAACAGTACCAGCAGCAGGCCAGCTCTTTCTTCACCGCCTCGACAAAGCTGCTCAACGACGTGCTGGCCAGCGAGCCGCTCGCCATCGACTACGCCACGGCGCTGGCCAGGGCATACGCTTATACGGGCAACGTGAGCGGACTGGAGGACATCAACAAGCGCATAGCCGGACTGGGACGCAAGCCCGTGTCGCAGAACAGCGAGCTGCAACTGATGGCCTACGACACACAGATAGCCACACCGGCCACACCAGCCACCGACCCGCAGCCATACGCCCAGACGGCACCGCAGCCCGCAGCGCGGCGCTCCGTGAGGACCCTTTCGACCGTGGACAAGGACATACCCGTCAACAAGACAAGCAATGAGAACACCTTCGTCACCATCATCGCCAACGAGCGATACGCCAAGGTGGCAGCCGTGCCATACGCCGAGCACGACGGCGAGGTTTTTGCCGAATACTGCAACAAGACGCTGGGCATACCCAAGGAGAACATACGCAAGCACTTCAGCGTGGGACTGGCCGACATGATAGGGGCCATCGACGACATCAAGGGCATAGCAAGGGCCAAGCAGGGACGGTGCAACGTCATCTTCTACTATGCCGGACACGGCGTACCCGACGACGACGGCAAAGAGGCATACTTACTGCCCACCGACGCCGACGGGCGACGTATGCGACTATGCTACCGGCTCAACGAGCTCTACCAGGATCTGGCCTCCCTTGGGGCCGACAACACCACCGTGTTCCTCGACGCCTGCTTCAGCGGGGCCACACGCGAGAAGGACAAGATGCTGAAGCAGGAGCGTGGCGTAGCCATCAAGGTCAAGGAAAAGGATGTGCCGGGACGGATGGTGGTGTTCAGTGCGGCATCGGGCAGCCAGACGGCTGCCGCCTACGACGACGAACACCACGGTATGTTCACCTACTACCTGCTGGAGAAGCTGAAGGAAACCAAGGGTAACGTAGACCTGGGCACACTTGGCGAATATGTCACGAGCAAGGTGGCCCTGCAGTCGCGCTTGAAGAACAACAAAGACCAGACACCCACCGTGATGCCCGGCGCCGGGATGGACGGCAACTGGAAGAAGCTCAGGTTGAGATGAACAGCTGTCAACAGACATAGACAACCCATTTATTAACAAACAAATAAGCAACAATGAAAAGAACATTTATCCTGACGATGCTCGGCGCACTCTGCGCCATGAGCATGATGGCACAGACAACGAAAGTTGTAAAGGGTGCCGTAATCGACAAGAACGGCAACCCTCTGCCCGGAGCAGTGGTTGAAGCTACCGGCGGTGCGGAGACCACCACCGTAGATGCCGACGGCTCGTTCGAGATGGAAGTGCCGCTGTGGCTCAAGTCCATCACCGCCAAGTATGCCGGCATGGCAGACAAGAAACAGAAACTGCGCAATGGCAGCAACGACAATCTGGTTTTGAAGATGACCTCTGCATACCCAAGCGGATGGTTTGTCAGTTTAGTGGGAGGTTTCAACTCTAACATTCATTATTATGATGAACGGGCATATGGTCGTCTGGGCGTAATGGGTGGCCGCCTCGGCAATTGGGGCTTCTACGGAAAAATCACGCCTACTTTGGCACACGGTGCCGACGGTATCCCGGCCGTTACCGTTGGTGGCATCAAGCATCTGACAAAAGGAACTTACTTGTTCTTAGGCGCAGGGATTGCACCTAAACCAGAACATTATAATGACTATGGTTATGATGATTATGATGGGTATGATTCTGCTATCCTTTTTGACCTTGGTGTCATCGTAACGATAAAGAGCCGTTTCACCATCACCTATGGCTGTACTTTCGGAATCGATTTTGATGGTATTCCTGAGCCGGGATCGCTGATAGGCTTTGGCTACCTGTTCTGATGCATATATGCAAAGTAATGATAAAAACAAGGTAGGTTCTATCAATTCGCTTTGTCAGATTTCTGAGCTATTTTTGTTTTCGGTTTCGTGAAACATGGGGACGGGTCCCCATGTCTCACTTTGAAATAACGATGGATGCCATTGGGTACCAAGACGAGAAGTTCTATAGGGTAAAAGTGAACTGGGCGCAGAAAAGGATTAGGAACGTTCCAGAGACGGAGAGGTGGAAATGAAATGCGTTTATTTTCAGGTCAAAATGCGTTAATCTTCCATAATCTCTTTGTTATCTCGCCGATTCTTCGTAACTTTGCTGCTCTAACAAGAATGGCATTTTGGAGATACAGGATATTGCGAAACAATATGCCCGGCTGCCACAGGTGAAGCAGCTGGCAAAGGCACTGAACGGGAAAACGCCGGGGAATTCAATATTCCTTGAAGGGCTTTTAGCCTCTTCTGCCCCGTTAGTATTCAGCAGTCTGGCCTTAGATTCATGGGGACAGGCTCTTGATCCGGCATCGGGTCAAGCAGCCTGTCCCCATGACCCGTTTCTGTTCATCATGCAGGATGCCGAGGAGGCAGGATACTTCTACCACGACCTGTGCCAGGTCATGGGCGAGCACGACGTGCTCTTCTTCCCTTCAAGCTACCGCCGTGCCATCAAGTACGGACAGAAAGACCCTGCCAACGAGGTGCTCAGGACGGAGGTGCTCTCAAGGTTGAGCTCACAGTTCACAGTTCACAGTTCACAGTTAACTGCGGACGATAAGAGAGCGCAACCAAACCGTGAACTGTGCACTATGAACCGTGAACTGTACATCGTCTCCTACCCTGAGGCGCTGGCCGAGATGGTGGTGACGCGCAAGCAGCTTGACAGCCGCATGCTTTCGTTGGAGAAAGACCAGACGGTGAACGTGGACGACATCTGCCAGACGCTGCGCGACTTCGGTTTCCTTGAGGTCGACTATGTCTACGAACCCGGTCAGTTTGCCCTGCGAGGCAGCATCCTCGACGTGTTCTCCTTCAGCCACGAGTATCCTTATCGTGTCGATTTCTTCGGCGACGACATCGACTCCATCCGCACCTTCGAGGTGGAGAACCAGTTGTCGCGCGAGCGGTGCCAGCGCATTGACATCGTGCCCGACCTGACGACGGTGGAGGAGAAAGAATCGTTTTTCCGCTTCCTGCCTGCGCAGACCGTGCTGGTGATGAAGAGCTACGGCTTCGTGCGCGACATGGTGGAGCGCACCTATCAGGAGGGCTTCTCCACGCAGGCCATGCAGGAACGCTCAGAGGGTGCCACCGAGATGGAGCAGTACCAGATACGCTGCGAGATGCAGCGCGACAGCAACATCATCACAGGCGCACAGTTCGTCACCGACAGTGAGCCATTCAGAAGGATAGAGCTGAAGGCTGGGGCTGGGAGGCAAAGCTTGGAAACTTCACCCACTACGGTGCTGCAAAGCTTGGAAGCTTCACCTACTACGGTGCGGCAAAGCTTGGAAGCTTCACCTACTAGGGGGCAAAGCTTGGAAGCTTCACCCACTATTCGGTTCAATGTGTCTGCACAGCCGCTGTTCCACAAGAACTTCGACATGCTGACGCAGACCTTCGAGGACTATCTGCTGAAGGGCTACAGGCTCTGCATCCTGGCCGACAGCCAGAAGCAGATAGAGCGCCTGAAGGACATTTTAAGTGAAAAGTTGAAAGTGAAAAGCGAAAAGTGTAGTAACGATTCTGTGGCATTTTCCGCCAGCGATACTAACCATACTTTTAACTTGCCACTTGTCACTTGTAACACTCTTTTTGAGGGCATCACCCGCACGCTGCACGAGGGCTTCGTAGACCACGACCTGCGGCTGTGCTGCTTCACCGACCACCAGATCTTCGACCGTTTCCACAAATACAACCTGAAGAGCGACAAGGCACGCAGCGGCAAGGTGGCACTGACGCTGAAAGAGATTCAGCAGTTCGAGATTGGCGACTACGTGGTGCACGTCGACCACGGCGTGGGGCGTTTTGCTGGCTTGGTGCGCATCCCCAATGGCAACACCACGCAGGAGGTCATCAAATTGGTCTATCAGAACGAGGATGTGGTCTTCGTCTCCATCCACTCGCTGCATAAGATTTCCAAGTACAAGGGCAAGGAGGGCGAGCCTCCCCATCTGGGAAAACTCGGCAGCGGCGCGTGGGAGAAGCTTAAGGAGCGCACCAAGAAGAAGATCAAGGACATCGCACGCGACCTCATCCGCCTCTATGCCGCTCGTCGTGAGGAGAAGGGCTTCCAGTACAGCCCTGACAGCTTCCTGCAGCGCGAGCTCGAAGCCTCGTTCCGCTACGAAGACACTCCCGACCAGAGCAAGGCCACTGCCGAGGTGAAGGCCGATATGGAGAGCGACCGTCCTATGGATCGTCTGGTGTGTGGCGATGTGGGCTTCGGAAAGACGGAAGTCGCCATACGTGCTGCCTTCAAGGCTGCTACAGATGGCAAGCAGGTAGCCGTGCTGGTGCCTACCACCGTCTTGGCCTACCAGCATTACCAGACCTTCAAGGAGCGTCTGAAGGACATGCCTGTCCGTGTGGAATATCTCTCCCGTGCCCGTACCTCCAAGCAGCAGCGCAAAGTGCTCAAGGGGCTGGAGTCGGGCGATGTAAACATCCTCATCGGCACCCACCGCTTGCTGGGCAAGGATGTGAAGTTCAAGGACTTGGGACTGCTTGTTATCGATGAGGAGCAGAAGTTCGGCGTGAGCACCAAGGAGAAACTGCGCCAGCTGCGCGTCAATGTAGATACCCTCACCATAAGCGCCACGCCTATCCCTCGCACCCTGCAGTTCTCATTGATGGGCGCCCGCGACCTCTCCATCATTCAGACACCGCCGCCCAACCGTTACCCCATCCAGACGGAGGTGCATACGTTCAACGACCAAGTTATCGCCGATGCCATCAACTTCGAGATGAGCCGCAACGGGCAGGTGTTCTTCGTCAACAATCGCATCAGCCGTCTGCCAGAGCTGAAGCTCATCATCGAGCGTGAGGTGCCCGACTGCCGTGTGGCCATTGGTCACGGACAGATGGATCCTGAGGAGCTGGAGAAAATCATCCTTGGCTTCATCAACTACGACTATGATGTGCTGCTCTCCACCACCATAGTGGAGAATGGCATCGACATACCTAACGCCAACACCATCATCGTGAACGATGCGCAGAATTTCGGTCTGAGCGACCTCCACCAGATGCGTGGGCGTGTGGGACGTGGCAACCGCAAGGCGTTCTGCTACCTGCTGGCACCACCTCTTTCTGTACTTACGCCCGAAGCCCGTCGCCGCCTGCAGGCCATAGAGAACTTCAGCGACTTAGGCAGCGGCATCCACATAGCCATGCAAGACCTCGACATCCGTGGAGCTGGCAATCTGCTGGGCGCTGAGCAGAGCGGCTTCATTGCCGATCTGGGCTATGAGACCTATCAGAAAGTGCTCTCAGAAGCCGTGCATGAGCTTCGCAGAGATGAGTTCGGCGAGCTCTTTGCAGCCGAGGAGCAGGAAGCTGCAGCGCAGGGTAGGGAAGAGGCCGTCTATGTGGAAGAGTGCCAGGTGGAGAGCGACTTGGAACTCCTTTTGCCTCAGGAGTATGTCACAGGAAGTGCCGAGCGCATGCTGCTCTATCGAGAGCTCGACGGCCTGCAAGACGATGGGCAGGTGGCCGCCTTCAAGGCCCGACTGATCGACCGCTTCGGCCCTATCCCCAAGGAAACTGAAGAGTTGCTGGGCATCGTGCCGCTCAGGCGCATGGCAGCCCGTCTGGGTGTGGAGAAAGTCATGCTGAAGGGTGGTCAGATGGCGCTTTACTTAGTGTCGAATGCCCAGAGCCCCTACTACCAGAGCAGCACTTTCGGCAAGCTCATCGCTTACATGATGAGGTACACCCGTCGCTGCGACCTGCGCGAGAAGAATGGCAAGTGTAGTATGGTGGTGAAGCTCGTTGCCTCCGTATCCGAGGCCCTTGCTGTGTTCACGGAGATGCTGGAGATGAAGGCGGAGTGAATGCATTCGCTGTTTTCCTTTCACTGGAGATAATAAATGATAGTTATGCTATATCTGCGTGTCGGTGAAAGGAAAAATCGAAGTAGGGATTTTTCCCTAAGCGGATGAATGATAAATCATCCATATAAGTGAGAGGAGTCTTACATGCAAAACACCTGCTCCGTATTGATAAAGCATAGTTGTATAGAGATAAAGTTTATCCATGTGGTGATAAGTTCCTAAAGGCTTAATAGCGTTCCTTAAATGGTGTTTTATGCAACAAATCAAAGATATTTCTTTCAAAAATACGATGATTATGTCTATTACAGGCTGTCTTAGATGACACATTTTAGGTTTAGGAACTTATCACCACACGGAGTAAAGTTTAATCAGCAGTGCTGTCTCTACAGACAGCACTGCTGATTAAAGATTGTATGGTTAATCCAAGAACTTTATCTAACGTGAAAGTTCTCTTTTATCCCTTGCCAGCAAACTTTTGCCTATCGGAAAGAATGGCGCTGAAGTTGTCAAGCGACCAATTTACGAGGTTGTTCAGCAGGGGCATGAGGGTCTGCGAGCGGGCGGTGAGGCTGTACTCCACGCGAGGTGGCACCTCGGCATAGGCCGTACGCAGCACCAGTCCGTCGGCTTCCAGATTACGCAGGGTGGCGGTGAGCATCTTCTCAGAAATGTCGGGGATGCCACGCTGCAACTCCTTGAAACGCACGGGGGTGGTCTTGGCTTCTAAGGTCATCAGTACAAGCAATGACCATTTGTCGCCTATCCTTGACAAGACGTTGCGGATAGGGCACTCAGGAAACAGGGGGTCGATTAGTTGGTCTCTTAGCATGTATCAATTATGAATTATGAATTATAAATTATGAATTATCCATTAAATTAAGTATTATTTTTCCTCCCGCACCGCCTTTCTCCAGCAGGGTATGGGCTTGAACTATCTCATTGAGGGAGAACACCTTGGCGTAGAGCGGTTGGAGGTGGTTCTTGCGGATCAGACGGAAGATGCCGTCTATGGCCTGCTGCGTGGGGAAGTTGCTGTAGAAGCTGGTGAGGAACACACCGTTGGGGATGTACTTGATGGGGTCGAAGCCATTGAGGCTGAACACATTGCCAAGTACGCCCGTGTGGCACACATAGCCAGGACGGGACACTGTAAGCAGACTATCACGCAGGGTTTTAAGGCCTATCAGCTCCAGCACTTTATTAGGCCTCACGGGCCATTCTTTCTCACAGAGATGCTCATCGTCTATGATGCAGTAGTCGGCTCCGATGGCCTGCAGCTTCTCAAATGAGGACTCCCTGCGGGCAGCAGCGATGACGGTGGCACCCACTGCCTTAGCCAGCTGAATGGCTGCTTGCCCCACGGTGCTGGTGGCTCCACGTACCAAGAGCATCTCGCCTCTCTGCAGATAGAGGCTCTCGAAGAGCGATCCGTAGGCAGTATAGTAGGTCTCTGGCACAGCTGCCAGTGACACCCAGTCGAGGTCGGTCTCCACGCGGAATACGTGGTGGGCTGGGAGAAGGGCATACTCCGCATAGCTGCCGTTGAAGCTACGTCCCATGCCTCCCATAAGGGCAATGACCTTCTCGCCCACGTGGAAGTGAGTGTCGGAGGCATCGGCCACCTCACCCACACACTCTATGCCTGGAATGATAGGTGTCTGTATGTGGTCGCTGTCGGCCTCGAATTGGCGGAGCAAAGCTTCAGAATGGTTGAGTCCTGCGGCATGCACTCGCACCAGCACCCAGTCTGGTTTCACCTCGGGAATAGGTACTTCGCTGACATGCAGCTCCTCGGCTTTACAACACTGTTCTATTACGATTGCTTTCATCTTTTTGATTATGAATTATGAAATATGAATTATTGCCTCTGCGGGACAATTTTCATAGTCAGTATGCCCACATATCCTAATTTCTTTATGCATGTTTCTGCATCCATATCTTCTGTTATTAGGCATTATCTAGAACTTTCCAGCACTGCGGATCGGGGGCATAGAAGCGGTGGGTGTAGCCGAATGCCACGGCAGGACAGCCTCTACAGAAGCGAAGTAGTTCACACTTGACGCATTTCTCAAAACGCTCGTGCTGGCGGTATTGATTCATTTTCTCTCCATGGAATACGTCATAGAGCGATTCCTCTACCGTGCCCACATAGCTCTCAAACCGTCGGCAGGCCATGAGCCGTCCCTCGGCAGAGATGGTGAAATGGCAGTTGCCGCAGTTGCACCCATCGTAGATGGTGTCGGCATCCAGTCCTTCGGGAATCTTGAACAGCCCTTTCTCATAGAGGAAGAGCGTCCAAAGGTGGTCTTTCAAGTTAAAGTAGGTATCAGAGTTCTTGTATTGTTCGAACTTTTGCCAGCATCTCTCCAGCAACTGGCGGTATTGCTGTGGCTCCATGTGCCAGCCTTTTTCTGGCGATGCCTTGTCTGCACTGGTGGGGCAATAGCGTCCGAAGGCGAAGATATCTGTTTTGTGCTCCACTACGATGTCTATGATGTCTGGAATCTTCTCGATATTGGTACCAGAGACGGTGGTCATAATAGCACATTGCAATCCAGCACGGTGAAGCGTGTCGATGGCATCCAGTGTACAATCGAAAGAGCCAGGCTTGCGGAAGTAGTCGTGCGTCTCACGCAGTCCGTCGATAGAGAGCTGGTATTTGCGGCAGCCTAAGGCTTTAAGTCGGGAGCAAACTTCATCAGTGAGATGAAAGGGGTTTCCCATGATGGTGAAGGGGATGCCGTGGCTGTGTACCAGCTCCAGAAAGTCCCAGAAATGGCTATGCAAGATGGGGTCGCCACCAGTGATGTAGAGGTAGGGCAGTCGTTTCATCCGCTGAGCCATATCCTCCACTTTTGCAAGCACTGCCACAAGCCTTTCCCAAGGCATCTCCGTGAGTTTGGGATGCCCCTCAGAAAAGATGTAGCAGTGCTTACAACGTTGGTCGCACTCATCAGTTATATGCCACTGGAATGCAAAATAGTCCATAAGCGACAGGATTATTTGTCGCCAGCTCCGCAGGCGCTTCCGCAAGCGGCAGGTTTCTCCTCTGGCTTGTCACCAGCACCACAGGCGCTACCACAAGCAGCAGGTTTCTCCTCTGGCTTGTCGCCACTTCCGCAGGCACTGCCACAAGCAGCAGGCTTCTCTTCAGGTTTGTCACTGGTACCACATGCAGCACCACAAGCAGTGCCAGCTGACATCATATAGCCCTGAGCACTGTGAGCAAAGTTTAAATCTACTCTTTTCATCTTTTTGCGATTTTTTGTAATGAAACAATAGGATTATTAATCTCATCACAAAGATGAGGATAAATCGTGAATACAACAAGTATTTACTCGGAAGTTTGTAACTTTCCTTTGGAAAGTAATGTGGCGTTTCATGGGTTATTTCAGTAGTAGATTTATGAATCATTAACAACAATGTGTCGTTGTTCTCCGCTTTCAGAACGCTGCTTCTCTCTCAGGCCAGTGGCCACGTTCCATAGAAAGAATGTAGCGCTTCATGATGAGGGCAGCTGGACTGGCCATGTTGCCATGATTGAAGCCTTGCACCTCGTACATGTGTACGTTCTTATGGCCGCAGACCTTCAGCATGCGCCAGAAGTAAGCGGTCTCCTCGTAACGGCCCAGCATCTCCATCTCACGGTCGGCACTGATGATGACGATAGGAGGAGCATCTGGACGGATGTGGAAGAGGGGAGCAAACTCATCGATGAGTGGGGTGGTGTTCTTGATGCCACGTTGCTGGCGCAGGGCGAAGTGGGTGATCACCTGTCCGCTGAAAGGGAACAATGCACAGATAGAGTCGGCATCTACATCATATTTAGACAGCCACTTCTTCTCCAAACCGATCATATCGGTGAGATAGCCGCCAGCAGAGTGGCCAGACACATAGATACGCTGCACATTGCCGCCATACTGGGCGATGTTCTTGAAGGTCCAAGCTACGGCAGCGGCTGCATCGTCGATGATATCAGGCAACTCAGCCTTTGGCAGTAGGCGGTAGTTCACCGTCACAATACCGATGCCACTTTCCATCAGTTCGACAGGAAGGTATTTCTCTCCACTTGTGAGGCCGCCACCATGGAAGAACACGGCTACGGGGAAGTTCTCCTTGTCGGTAGGGTAGTAGAAGTCGAGCTTGCAGCGCTCGTCAGCGTAGGCATCGCCAGTACCAGTGTGGTAGGGGATGTTCTCCAATGTCTTATAGTTCTGTGCCACGGCTGCCAATGTTATCAGCAGGAGGACGAAAAGGGTAAAGGGCTTTTTCATAATATATGATTATTTTAGTTTACATTAAACGTTAAACATTAAACATTAGGCTGCGCTGTCAGCAAAGCGTTAACCTATCCGGATGAAAATGTTCAATGTTTAACGTTTAATGTTTAACGTTTCTGTTGGCGTCGCAAAGCTTCCTGCTGCTCCTGCATAGCCTGCAGACGAGCGGCAAAGCCACCACCTGTGGCCATCTCCTTCTGAGTTTTCTTGTTGGCTTCCAGCTGAGCAAGAAGTTTCTCCTCGTTGGTAGTCTTCTTCAGCACCGTCATGATGATGACAGAAATCAGTGTTGAGAGGAAGTAGTAGTAGTTCAAACCAGAAGGATAGTCATTCAAGATGAAGAAGAACATGATAGGCATGATAATACTCATCCACTTCATGGCAGCCAACTGTGGGTTGGCACCCGTATCCTGCATACGCATGTTATACATAGTATTAATGGTGTTGGTCGCCGTCATCAGGAGGCAGAAGAGACTGATGTGATTGCCCATGAACGGCACGTTGAACGGCAGGTTCACGATGGCATCATACGTACTGAGGTCATCGGCCCAGAGGAAACTCTGCTGGCGCAGCTCAATAGCACTTGGTACAAAGAAGAAGAGCGCCATGATGATAGGCAGCTGGATAATCATAGGCAGACAGCCGCCCATGGGGCTGACGCGATACTGGCTGTAGAGCTGCATCACCTCCTGCTGCTTCTTCATGTTGTCTACTTCATCTGGATACTTGGCATTGATGGCATCTATTTTCGGTTTCAGCACACGCATCTTAGCAGAGCTCATGTAGGTCTTCAAGGTTGCAGGATAAATCACAGCCTTCACGATGAGGGTCATGATGAGTAATACCCAACCCATGCCCAAGCCGAGTTTAAGCAGCCAGTCGAACACGTTGATGGTGAAGAACTGGTTCACCCAGCGAACGAGTGGCCAACCTAAGTAAACCAGTCGGTTGAGTTTCCAGCTCTTGCCCAGATCGCTGCCAGTGGCTCCTAAGATCTTATAATGGTTGGGACCGAAGTAGAAGTACATATGAGATGCCTCGGCACCCGTAGGGTCGAATTTGGTACTCATCTCAGCATTGTAGTGCTTGATGTAGCCACTATCACGCTGCTCCATCTTTGAGGTGAGCTTAGATTTCTGGAAACCAGCATCGCAGATGAAGATGGCAGAGAAGAACTGGTTCTTGAAAGCCACCCAGTTAAGCGACTCTTCAGGCTGCTTCTCGCCATCGCGGGCGGCATTCATCTCATGCACGTCACGGTCGATGTCCATATAGGTGAGCTGAGCCAAGCGGTTCTCGTAGGTATATCCCTTCTCTATCTGGCGGGCACGCTGGTTCCACTCTATGTCCACACTCTTGTTGCCCTGAGCCAGATTGCCCTGCATGCCGTGAGCCTGAATGGTGAAGTCCACCAGATAACTGCCCTGATGCAAGACGTAGTTGAAGTCGATGTAGCTATCGGCACCAGCACTGAGGCGCATGGTCACTGTGGAGTCTGTGCGATTGATAGGTGTG
This sequence comes from uncultured Prevotellaceae bacterium, assembly GCA_937891085.1. GTDB lineage: Bacteria > Bacteroidota > Bacteroidia > Bacteroidales > Bacteroidaceae > Bacteroides. Next base: position 15,841 of record CALAEY010000019.1, read on the forward strand.
AAATAGTAATCCTTAGTCTGTATGGTCTCACGCGTGTTGTAGAAGAGGTAGTTCATCTGCACGTCTTCGCCTTTGAAGAGCGTCACAGGCGTGGTCTTATCCTGCTCCATATAGTCTTTCAGCACAGCGCTGTAGAGTGATCCACCCTTGCTGTTGAGTGTGAGTTCCAGTACGTCGTTGATCAGTGTCACCTGCTGGTTGCTACCCTGTGAAGCGCTGAAGAAAGTCGCCGTAGAGTCATTGATGCTCTGCAGATGCTCATTGGCCAGAGCCGCTTCCTGCTTCGCCCTGAGTTCTTCTTCATGCTGCTGCACCTCCATCAATGAGTCGTAGTTGCGTTGCTGTGCTTCACGCTGTTCTGCGGTAGGTCTGCTCAGATAGCTGAAAACCACCAGCAGGATGCCTATCAATACCAATCCGGTAATTGTATTCTTATCCATTTCCTTTTTTTTTACACTTTAAGTCGCAAAGGTAGGCATTTTTCACGGAAAGACCGCCAGTTTTGAGAAAAATTTCAATCAGTGTTTGATAACTGATATATTTAGATTAAATTTGCATCATGGTATATAGTAAATAATAATAAACTAAAATAAGAACAAATATGAACACACGAAAGTCTGTATTGATGGTTTCCCTGTCTTTGTTACTGGTATTGGCAGCCAACACACCATATGTAATGGCTGAAGGCACAGCACCTGTAATAAAAGACATTTTAAGCAGTCCTGCTGACTCTCTGAGCGGGCTGATGGGTGAGTATTTTCAACTGAAGTGGGTGCCTGTAGGCGGTAGAAATTATGTGAGAGATACCGTTTCACTGGCGCACGAGCGTTACTTCTCTGGAGAGCAAAGCGATGAGAGCGCTTACGTGAGTGATCCAGACCACTATAAGCTCTTCGTACCCTTCACCTACTATAATAGTCCAATAGAGCAGTATTCTACGCTGACCTCAGATATTGAGGAAGATGCAGCCGATGCCTTGACACGTGCCCTGATGCCTATCGACGAGCAGGCATTCTCTAAGAAAGATCGTGCCAATGCTCAGGTGAATGACGCTCTGCTGAGCGCCTATCTGAACGAGCCAGAGAAAGTACAGTTCACCGAGGATGCCATCAACGAGGGCGGTAACTATGTGGACCGTCTGGAAGAGCAGCAGGAAGACCTCGCCAAGGCTACGGCCAGCATCCTGAGTGTGGAGGCTATCCCACAAGAGGTAGTGGAAGAGGCAGAAGCCGACATCTCGAAGCCCAATTGGTGGAAGTTCGCTGGCAACGGCTCTTTTCAACTTTCACAAAACTATATCTCAGACAACTGGTACAAGGGTGGAGAGAGTAACATCGCTGGCATAGCTACCCTGCAGCTTAAAGCCGATTTTAACGATAATGAGAAAGTGCAGTGGGAGAATCTCTTCGATGCTAAACTAGGTATCGCCAGCGCTCCTTCTGATCAGTACCACGACTATCTGGTGAACACCGACCTGCTGCGTCTCTATAGCAAGTTCGGCCTGCAGGCAGCTAAGCACTGGTACTACACCATTTCTGGTGAGGCCAAGACCCAGTTCATGGAGAGCTATGGTGCCAACAGCATGGATATGAAGGCCGCTTTCCTGGCTCCTCTGGATGTGAACGTCAGCCTCGGTATGGACTATAAGTTGGAGAAGCCAACCTTTAAGTTCTCTGTGATGATAGCTCCTCTTACGTGGACTATGCGTTACATTGGCAACGACAATGTGGATAAGACCAACTATGGTTGGCATAAGGACAATGCCAAGGAGATGTCAAGGAACACCATGCACAACATCGGTTCTGAATTACTGCCTTCACTGACGTGGAACATCGCTAAGAACATCTCCTTCGAGTCACGTCTGGACTACCTGACTAGTTATACATGGGTACGCATAGATTGGGAAAATACGTTGAACTTCGCTGTGAACAAGTACCTCTCTACAAAGCTCTACGTACATGCACGTTATGACGATGTGTCCAACAAGCATTCTTCCGAGGGTCTGAGCTACTATCAGCTCAACGAGCTCTTCAGCTTTGGTATCAACTATACTTGGTAAGAAAAGTGTGTGAAAAGTGCATATTTATGTAATTTGCTTTGTACTTAGAAATAATTAAGGTATTTTTGTAGCCTAAATTGTAAACCATACTTTGCAAAATGGAAAACACAGTCAGATATCACGGTGTGGTGAAGGAGGTAAGTGAAGGGCACCTACGTGTGGCCGTTATGAAATCTTCTGCCTGCGGTGGTTGTAGCATCAAGGGGCATTGCAACTCTGCGGAGGCGAAAGAGCGCTTCGTAGATGTAGATGACCCTCGGACTCTGAGCTACCACGTGGGGCAGGATGTCTGGGTAGTGGGTTCTCCGAGCATCGGATGGAAAGCTTTGGGCTATGGCATGGCACTTCCGTTCTTTGTGGTCTTCATCTCGCTCTTTATTTTCACAACCTTTTTGAAGAGCGACCTGTGGGCTGCAATCTGTGCACTAGGCATGCTTATACCTTATTATATAATATTATATAGCAGAAGAGACCAGATGAAGAAGTCGCTCTCTTTTACGGTGGTTCCTTTTGTGGAAAATTATAACTAACTTTATATCATATTATGAATCTAATTCTGATTGCAGTGATTTCTTTGGGCATTATCGCCTTTGTTGCAGCAGGTATTCTGTATGCAGCATCCAAGAGATTCGCTGTCTATGAAGACCCCCGCATTGCTCAGGTGTCTGAAGTGCTGCCTCAAGCCAACTGCGGTGGATGTGGCTATCCTGGTTGTAGTGGATTGGCTGGTGCCATTGTCAAGGCTGGCTCCCTAGAGGGAAAATTCTGTCCGGTAGGCGGACAGCCCGTTATGGAGAAGGTTGCGGCTGTGATGGGGCTTACCGCGGAGCAAGCCGAACCTGTGGTGGCCGTAGTGAGATGTAACGGAACATGTGCCAACAGACCTCGTCTCACTCAGTATGACGGTGTGCGTACCTGTGCCATTGCTGCTGCTACCTATGGCGGTGAGACGGGTTGTAGCTATGGCTGTCTGGGGTGCGGCGACTGTACCAAGGCTTGTAAGTTTGACGCTATCCACATGAATTCAGAAACTGGACTTCCTGAAGTGGACGATGAGAAATGTACAGGTTGCGGTGCCTGCGTAAAGGCCTGTCCTAAGAGCATCATCGAACTGCGTTACAAGGGTAAGAACAACCGCCGTGTGTACGTTCGCTGTGTCAATAAGGACAAGGGTCCTGTGGCCAAGAAGGCTTGCTGCGTGGCATGTATCGCTTGCGGAAAGTGTGAGAAGACTTGTCCGTTTGGTGCCATCATTGTGGAGAACAATGTGGCATACATCGACTTCATGAAGTGTAAATCTTGCCGTAAGTGTGTGGAGGTTTGTCCTCAGAACACTATTATCGACCTGAACTTCCCTCCTCGTAAACCAAAACCAGAGGCACTTGCTGTGGAGGCTCCTAAGGCAGAGGCTCCTAAGGTTGCTGCTGTAGCACAGCCTGTACAAGGTGGTGCAATGCCAAGTGCTGCTGCCATTGAGGCACTGCTTCCACAGGCCAACTGTGGCGGTTGCGGCTTCGACGACTGTCCTGCATTCGCTGCTGCTGTAGTAAGCGATGGTGGAGTAGGTGAGAAGTTCTGCTCTGTAGGTGGTGAAGAAGTGATGGCAAAGATCGCAGCTCTGCTGGCATCGGCTTCTGCTGCTCCTGCTGCCGAGGCTGCTTCAGCTCTTGTTCCAGTGAAGGAGGAAACTCCTGCTGCTCCTGCCAAGGAAGAACCTAAGACAGAGGAAGACCTGTGGCGTGAGAAAATGGGCTATACAGCCAAGGCCATCGGTCTGGTGCCAATTCCACAGAGCCGTTGGAGCAACGGTATCTTCCAGCCACTGCCACCTGTGACGGGCTTGGAGAAGAAGATGGAAGCACCTAAGGCTGCTAAAGCAGAGGCACCAAAGTCGGCTTTCGCTGCATATACGCCAAAGGGCATTGGCCTGATCACGATTCCACAGAGTCGTTGGAGCAATGGTATCTTCCAGCCAGAAGCCCCAAAGATACAGGTCGAAAAGGCTAAGGCGCTGAATGCTGCACTTTTCAAGGAAGCGGCAGGAAAGTAACCTGATTGTTAACCAGAATACATGAGATTAAAATAATGAAGACATTTTCAATTGGTGGAGTTCATCCCAACGGAAATAAACTTTCGGCAGGAAAGCCTATTGTCCCTGCAGCGGTGCCTCAGAAGGCATACATCTTGCTGGGACAGCATATCGGTGCACCTGCCAAGCCTATCGTTGCACTAGGCGACGAAGTGAAAGTGGGGCAGAAGATTGCAGAGCCCGGTGGCTTTGTCTCTGCTGCCATCTACTCCTCAGTGAGCGGTAAGGTTTCGAAGATAGACAATATAGTGGATGCCAGCGGTTATCCACGTCCAGCTATCATCATCGATGTTCAGGGCGACGAATGGGTAGATACCATAGACCGCACTGACACTATCGTACGTGAATGCGACCTCACCCCAGAGGAAATCGTGAAGAAAGTGGCTGAGATGGGTATCGTGGGTATGGGCGGTGCTCAGTTCCCTACACAGGTAAAGTTGGCCCCTCCTCCAACAGCCAAGCCTGAGTGCGTAGTGATAAATGGTGCCGAGTGTGAGCCTTACCTCACTGCCGACCATGCATTGATGCTGGAGCATGCCGAGGAAATCCTCGTGGGTGTGAGTATCTTGATGAAGGCCATGAAGGTCAACAAAGCCTATATCGGCGTAGAGAACAATAAGATGGATGCCATACAGAAGTTGGAAACTGCTGCCAAGACCTTCCAAGGCATCGAGATCGTTCCTCTGAAGATGAAGTACCCACAGGGTGGTGAGAAACAACTTATCCAAGCCATTATAGATCGCTACGTTGGCAGCGGTGCCCTTCCTATTACCACAGGTGCATTGGTGCAGAATGTAGGTACGGCTTTCGCCGTATATCAGGCTGTTCAGAAGAACAAGCCGCTGATAGAGCGTGTGGTGACCGTGACAGGAAAGTCACTGGCCAAACCAAGCAATCTGCTGGTACGTATCGGAACTCCTATTCAACAGCTGATCGATGCATGTGGCGGATTGCCAGAGGATACGGGTAAGGTGATCAGCGGTGGTCCTATGATGGGTAAAGCCGTTGCCACTACGGAGGTTCCTACCACCAAAGGTACGTCTGGCATCACTATCATGGACCAGAAAGATGCCCATCGTGGCGAGGTGCAACCATGTATCCGTTGTGCAAAGTGTGTGGGTGCCTGCCCTATGGGACTGGAGCCTTACCTTCTGGCACAGCTCGCTGAGCATGGAGAGTTTGAGAGAGAAATCAATGAACAGATTATGGACTGTCTGTCGTGTGGCGCTTGTCAGTTCACTTGTCCGGCCAATCGTCCGTTGTTGGACTACATCAATCTGGGCAAGGCGAAGGCTGGTGCTATCCTTCGTTCACGCAGTGCTAAAAAATAAAGATTATGGAAAAGTTAATAGTATCACTTTCACCCCATGACCATAGCAATGACAGCGTGCAGCGGAATATGTATGCTGTGCTCATCGCACTGATACCCGCTTTCCTCGTGTCACTGGGCATGTTCGGCATGGGTGCTTTGATTGTCATGCTCACCTCGGTAGCTTCATGCTTATTCTTTGAGTGGGCTATTGTAAAGTTTATTCTGAAGCGTGAACGAACCACGATATTAGACGGCTCTGCAGCCATCACAGGTGCGTTGCTGGCGTTCAATCTGCCATCCAATCTGCCTATCTGGATCATCATCCTCGGTGCTCTGTTTGCTATTGGCGTAGCGAAGATGAGCTTTGGAGGCTTGGGATGCAACCCATTCAATCCCGCCATCGTGGGACGTATCTTCTTGCTGATTTCCTTCCCTGTGCAGATGACCACTTGGCCGGTGCCAGGACAATGGCTGGCTTATACCGACGTGGAGACGGGTGCCACTCCTTTGGGTATCATGAAGGGTGTCATTAGCGGTGCCCCTGGCGTTTCACTCGACCAATTGCCATCTTCCCTCGACCTGTTCTTGGGAAACAATCCTGGCTCTTTCGGTGAGATCAGTGCTCTGGCGTTGCTGCTTGGTGGAGTCTATCTGCTATGGAAAAAGGTCATCACTTGGCATATTCCTGTATCCATCATCGTCACTGTGGCTGTCTTCACCGGCATCATGTATCTGGTAGATTCAACTACCTACGCCTGTCCACTGACACACTTGCTGACTGGTGGTTTGATGCTGGGTGCCATCTTCATGGCCACCGACTATGTGACCTCTCCGATGACCCCCAAGGGTCAGTTGATCTATGGTGTGTGTATCGGTCTGATCACCGTGATTATCCGCTTGTTCGGAAGCTATCCAGAGGGTATGAGTTTCGCAATCTTGATCATGAACTCATTCACTCCGCTTATTAATAACTACATTAAACCGACCCGTTTCAGTAGCAGGGCTATAAAGAAATGAAAAAGTTAGAATCTACATTGGCTAATATGTTGCTGGTGCTTACAGGCATCACCATGGTGATGGTAGGCATTCTGGCAGTTATGAATGAGCTCACACGGGAGCCCATTGCGCAGGCTAACGCAAAGACTCTGAGTGATGCAGTGTCGGCTGTGGTGCCTGGTTTCGACAACGATCCCATCGCCGAGAAGCGTGTGGAGGAAGTTGACGGTGTGGAATACACCATCTATCCAGCTACGAAGGGTGGGGAATACCTCGGTGCTGCCGTAGAGTCCAGTTCTCTGGGCTTTGGCGGACAACTCACCATTATCGTGGGTTTCGATAAGGAAGGCAAAATCAATGATTACTCTGTATTGAAGCATGCAGAGACTCCTGGACTTGGTGCCAAGGCTGATACTTGGTTCAAGAAAGGTAATAAGGGTGACATCACAGGGCTCTCTCCTGCCGATGGCGACCTCACTGTGAGCAAGGATGGTGGACAGATAGATGCCATCACAGCTTCTACCATCACCAGTCGTGCCTTCCTCAAGGCAGTGAACAATGCATATAAGGTATATCAAGGTAATGCTGATGCCACTACTGGAGCTACCCAGAAAGCTGTGGCACAGGCTAAATAATAAGGAGGACAGCATATATGAGTAATTTGAAAGTATTATTGAACGGCATCATCAAGGAGAATCCAACCTTTGTGCTGCTGCTGGGTATGTGTCCTACCTTGGGTACTACCTCTTCTGCCATCAATGGCATGAGTATGGGTTTGGCTACCACCTTCGTGTTGATTTGCTCAAACACGGTGATCTCTTGCCTTAAGAGCATCGTGCCAGATAAGGTGCGTATTCCATCCTTCATCGTCGTGATAGCATCATTTGTAACATTGCTTCAGATGGTAATGCAGGCCTATACACCTGCACTCTACACTACGCTTGGTCTTTTCATTCCACTGATCGTAGTGAATTGTATTGTACTGGGGCGTGCCGAGGCCTTTGCTTCTAAGAACGGTCCGGTGGCTTCTTTCTTCGATGGTCTAGGCATCGGTATCGGCTTCACCCTAGCGCTCACTGTTCTGGGTGCTATGCGTGAGTTGCTGGGTACAGGCAAGGTCTTCGGTTTAGGTCTGATTCCTGAGGATTATGGCATGCTGCTCTTCGTGTTGGCTCCGGGAGCCTTCATCGCTCTGGGCTATCTCATTGCCATCTTCAACAAAGTGAAGGGTTCAAAAGCATAACCTATTAAAAAAGATTCATTATGGAATATATATTGCTATTTATATTTGCGGTCTTCGTCAATAACGTCGTTTTCTCGCAGTTCCTGGGCATCTGTCCGTTTTTGGGCGTTTCTAAGAAGATTGACACCGCCCTAGGTATGAGTGCTGCTGTGGCTTTTGTGCTTACCATTGCCACCATTGTGACCTACCTAATACAGTACTATGTACTCAATGCTTTCGATCTGCAGTATCTGCAGACTATCACCTTCATTTTGGTGATCGCCTCTCTGGTGCAGCTGCTCGAAATCGTGCTCAAGAAAGTGTCTCCGTCACTCTATCAGGCACTGGGTATCTTCTTGCCGCTGATCACTACCAACTGTGTGATTTTGGGTGTAGCCATCAACGTGATAGATTATAACTACAATTTGTTGCAAGGTGTGGTGTTTGCTTTCTCAACGGCCATTGGCTACGGATTGGCACTTACCATGTTTGCTGGTGTACGTGAAAGTCTTGCATTGGTCTATGTGCCTCAAGGCATGAAAGGAACGCCTATTGCACTTATCGTGGCAGGTATTATGGCAATGGCATTCATGGGCTTTAGCGGCGTAGTGAAGTTGTAATTTTATATTTTTTTAGGAATTTGTTTGCAATTTATAAATTAAATGCTATATTTGCACCAAATTTCTATAAAAGGCAGAATTGAAAAAATGGCTTTGAAAGAAAAAATTCTGGTTACTGGAGGCACTGGTTTTATAGGATCTCACACGGTGGTGGAACTCCTAAATGCGGGTTATGAGGTGGTAATTATCGATAACTTAAGCAACTCACATGCCGAGGTAATAGATAGTATAGAACATATAACAGGCCAGCGACCAGCGTTCGAGAAAGTAGATTGTTTGGATTTCGCGGCATTAAAAGAGGTCTTTGAAAAATATGCTGGTATCCGCGCCATCATTCATTTCGCGGCTAGCAAGGCAGTGGGTGAGTCTGTGGAGAAACCTTTGAAATATTATCGTAATAATTTGGGTTCGCTGCTTAACCTTCTGGAATTAATGCCAAAGTATGGAGTTGAGGGTATCGTTTTCTCATCTTCATGCACGGTATACGGTCAACCTGATATGCTCCCTGTAACAGAAGAGGCACCTATCAAAAAAGCGGAATCTCCTTACGGAAACACCAAGCAGATATGTGAAGCCATCATTCAGGACGATGTGAAGTCTGGCGCACCTATCAGTGCTATTTTACTGAGGTATTTCAATCCTATCGGTGCACATTCATCAGGGTTGATCGGAGAGTTGCCAAATGGCGTTCCTCAGAATTTAGTCCCTTTTATCACGCAGACGGCCATGGGCATCCGTGAGCAACTGAGTGTTTTCGGTAATGACTATGATACACCCGATGGGTCTTGTATCCGCGATTATATTAATGTAGTGGACTTGGCCAAAGCTCATGTACATGCCATAGGACGTATTCTGCAGAAGAAACAGCAGGAGCCTGTAGAGGTGTTCAACATCGGTACGGGTAAGGGACTTTCAGTATTGGAACTGGTACATGCTTTCGAGGAGTCTACAGGTGTGAAGCTCAATTACAAGATTGCCGGTCGTCGTGCTGGTGACATCGTAAAAGTTTGGGCCGATCCGAAGAAAGCCAATGAGGTGCTGGGATGGCATGCTGAAGAGACTATTGAGGATACTTTGCGGAGTGCATGGAAGTGGCAAGTTCACTTGCGTGAGGCAGGTATTCAGTGAGAATATATAAATAGGTAAAGATATAAGTTTTTAATTACCCTCATATCTTTCGTTTTGTATGTGAATATAGAATGAAAGATTATACTCCCTAAGTATAAGGTAATTATAATAGTTTTGTCGTGTTTTATTTTGTGTTTGTGTTGTAATAGCTCCGTCGTGAGACGGGGCTATTTTTTTTACTTCCTTTCCACCAAGTCTTCTTTTTTCTGTAGTAGGCAAAAAGAGAGGGCTGCCAATATTGCAGCCCTCAGGTTAGTCTATTTTAGACCTTGCTTATTTCAGCTTCTTGTAACCATACTTAGCGCAAGCGCCCAGCTCTTCCTCGATGCGGATCAGTTGGTTGTACTTAGCCATACGGTCGGTACGGCTCATAGAACCAGTCTTAATCTGACCAGAGTTTGTAGCTACAGCGATGTCGGCGATGGTAGCATCCTCAGTCTCGCCAGAGCGGTGAGAAGTCACGGTTGTGAAGCCATGACGGTGAGCCATCTCGATTGCCTCCATAGTCTCGGTGAGTGAACCGATCTGGTTAACCTTAATCAGGATAGAGTTAGCAGCACCCATCTCAATACCCTTCTGCAGGAACTTCGTGTTGGTTACGAACAAGTCGTCACCTACCAACTGGCAGCGGTCACCAATAGCAGCGTTCAGCTTCACCCAGTTGTCCCAGTCATTCTCATCCAGACCGTCCTCAATAGAATCGATTGGGAACTTAGTGATGAGCTCTTCCAGGAATTTGATCTGCTCGTCAGCAGTCAGCTTCTTGCCGTTAGGATCTTTCTTCTTGCCGTTCTTCAGCTGGCGGTAGTCATAGTACCACTGGCCGTTCTCGCAAGTTGCGAATTCAGAAGCAGCGCAGTCCATGGCGATCTTCACATCGTCGCCTGGCTTGTAGCCAGCAGCTACGATAGCGTCGCAGATGATCTGCAGAGCGTCCTCGATACCATCCAGTGCAGGAGCGAAACCACCCTCATCACCTACAGCGGTAGAGAGGCCACGAGCCTTCAGCAACTTAGCCAAATTGTGGAATACCTCAGCACCCATGCGGATAGCTTCCTTGATAGAAGGAGCGCTAACTGGGCGAATCATGAACTCCTGGAATGCGATAGGAGCGTCAGAGTGAGAACCACCGTTGATGATGTTCATCATAGGAACAGGCATCGTATAGGTGTTGCAGCCGCCGATGTAGCGATACAGAGGCAAGCCCAGAGCGTTGGCAGCAGCCTTTGCACATGCCAGAGAAACACCCAGGATGGCGTTGGCACCCAACTTGCTCTTAGTAGGAGTACCATCCAGAGCCAGCATCTTGTAGTCAATAGCACGCTGATTCAGCACGCAGTCACCCTTCAGAGCAGGAGCGATGATGGTGTTGACATTCTCAACAGCCTTCAAGACACCCTTACCCAGATAGCGACCCTTGTCTCCATCACGAAGCTCCAGGGCCTCGTTCTCACCGGTAGATGCACCAGATGGAACAGCTGCACGACCCAGTACACCATTCTCCAAAACAACGTCAACCTCTACGGTTGGATTGCCACGAGAGTCAAGAATCTCGCGAGCAACGATTTTTTCAATTTTCATATTTCTACTTTTAATTAAAAGGTTTGATATATTAGTATTTTATTGTCTCTAAATCTTTATACCCAACTTCTCCAGCGAACTGCTGCTACTCATAATCTGGCGCACGGCTTGCTCATTGGCGTTGAAGGGTCCGAAGCCTTGCAACTTAATGGTGCACATGGCAGCAGCGAAGCAACCGGCCTCGTACGGCGATGCGCCTAAGCTGCGCTGATAGAGGTATCCCACCATGTAGGTATCGCCACATCCCGTGGCATCTATGAGCTTAGCAGTAGGGTAGGCGGGCACTTCGGTAAACTCACCTCGTGTGTAGATGAGAGATCCTTCTTCATCGAAGGTGAGGACCACCTCCTTTACGCCCCAGTCTGCCAATATAAGTGCTGCCTCATGAGGCTCTTCGCATCCGGTGATGGTGAGCATCTCGTCGCGGTTGGCCTTCAATGTGTGGATGTAGCGGAGTGCCTCACGCTTCTCTGTCCAGTCCACGGGCATCACCGCTTCTTGTTGCACTTCACGCAGGAAACCCTGTACATCGGCAGTCACTTTGCCACGAGTAGCCAGATGTTTGATCACCTCTACGGAGAAATCGCTTTGCAGCAAACTTCCCAGATGTATCACCTCTGCATCTGCAACTTTCAATTCTTCTAAACCAAAGGGTGCTGCTACGGCGGTAACACGCTGCGTGCGGTCGCTTTGGTTTACGGAGTGGTAGATGTTCTCGAAGCATACCGATTGAGGTGCTGTGCGGCAAACCACGTCGATGCCAAGCTTCCGGATATCCTCCACCACACTGAGGTCGTCTTCTCCTACAGCCGTTACTAGTTGAAACCCTTCTGGCTGCAAATGACTTATCGCACGTGCGAAATAATAAGCTGTACCACCCGGCATACACACCGTTTCTTGTGGTGTCACCACCTTATCTCTCGTTATGAAACCGATGCAGCAAAGCCTATATTTCGCCATAATATCACGTAACTCTATAATTCGCAGTACAAAGATAGTGTTTTTTTTCACGTACCGCCTAATTTTTAAGCAACTTTCGTAGGGGTTGCTGTGCATTATTTTGGAACTAGTAGGCATCTGCTTTTCCAAATTATGCCATTTCATCGGTATTTTGGACTTAAAGAGAAAGAAAAACCGCTTGCAGCTTCACAGCTACAAGCGGTAGTTACGTAAAATCAGACTTTATATATTTAGAAACTAAGATGTATGCCTCCCATGAACGTTGCCTTTGGCATAGGGAAGCCTGCATTGATTTCGTACTTTTGTGCTAAGAGGTTCTCGGCCTTCACATAAAGAGTGGCAAAGCGGCTTAGATGATAGTTCACATCGGCATTCCATAGCACGAAGCTCTCCTTGACAGGGGCATCTCCTACGGCGGTGTAGAGGCCGCTGATCCATTGTACACCAGTATTGAAAGCCCAACGGTCACGACTATAGTTCACACCTGCAAATAGCTTGCTTTCTGGTGCAGCGATGACCGGATTCTCCATATGCAGGGCACTGTAGTTGGCATTCACACCCCAATTTGCATCTATCTGGTAAGCGATGTTTGCTTCAAAGCCATAGTTCTCTATTTCACCCGTGTTGGTGTTGAGGGGCTTTCCGTTTGCAAAGACGGTCTGAATCATGTTATCACCTTTGATGTAGTAGAGATTAAGGCCGTACGACAGTGCACCGTCCAACTGTCGCTGCGTGAATGAGAGCTCATAGTTCATCAGGCGCTCAGGTTCCAAGTCGGCATTCTGCGGTGGGAACATATACATCTCGCGGATAGAAGGGTTACGGAAGCCTTTGCTAATCATGGCCTTGATTTGAGCATCTTGTGGCATGCGGAAGGAGAGACCTCCCTGTGGCACCCACTCAGTACCTGCTTGTGAGTGGTGATCCAGACGGATGCCGGCATCGAGCGTCAACCATGAGGTGAGGTCTTGACGGAAGTCCACATAGCCAGCTATCTCGTTTTCTGACTTATCAGCATAGGTATTGGTCACCTCGCGGGTAGCACGGCTCTCATTCCAAGCATGTCCTTTGATGTGCTGGAAGTCGATACCTCCAGTCAGACGATTGCCTTCGAAGAGCTGTACGCTTTGATACCATGAGAAGCCCATCATAGCATCGTCAGAGAGGTAGTAAGCCGTTTGTGGTCCATTGGGAAGGGTGTAGCCGTCGTTTATCTTGTGGTGTCCCCAGTTCATGAAGAAACTCAAAGCACCCGATGTCTTGCCGTAGTCGTTAGTCAAGGCTGCTGAAGCGGCACCGCGGGTAATCCATTGGTCGCCTTCCAGTATCGGAGACTGCACGGTGCCAGGATTCGTGGCGTTAAAGTGCGTCAGATTGATGTCGGCATACGCTTTCCAATTTTCCGTGAAGTCATATCCTACTTTCCCGTAGCCGCCATACTGCTCGAACTTCATGTTAGGACGATGGCCGTCAGTGCGGTTGTATGAAGCCGATACCACGCTGCTGAACTTACCTGCACGGATACGGTTGGTGGCCTCGGTCTGAAGGGTGTTGTAAGAACCATATCCTATGTTCACATCGGTCTTCACACCGTCTTCCTGCATCTTGCGTGTCACGATGTTGATTACGCCTCCCATGGCATTAGAACCATAGAGCACTGATGCCGGACCGCGCAGCACCTCTACCTTATCGGTCATAAGTGTCTGATACACATCAGCAATGGGATGCCCGAAGATACCCATGTACTGCGGATGTCCGTCGATCAGCACCATGAGCTGTCCGCTACCACCGCTTATACCGCGGAGGTTGATTCCTCCTGCTGCACCGCCGGATACGCCATATCCCATCACGCCACGGCTGGTGACGAAGAGGCTTGGTACCTGCTCTGTAAGGGTAGGGAGGATAGATGTGCGGTTAGACTCTGTGAGCTTTGCGCGGTTGATGGTAGAAATCGTCATCGGCAGATGACGGATGTCTGTTTGGCTTCTAGTACCTGTGACCACCACCTCGTCGATGGTGCGATCTTCTTCTTCTGGCTGCTGTGCCTTTGCATAGAGGCTTAGTGCAGCCAGCAATGTAAACAAAACTACTTTTTTCATTTTTTTTGAACTAACACATTATATTATTAAATCTTTCTTACAGATGTGTAGTTCAAGTGTCCTTATCTTTATACCTCGTGCGCTTTCGGCCTTTGCGACTCTACGAATTGCTTGATCAGCGGCAGCATGTCTTCCACGCTTTTCTCATTGTAGCATTCCGATTCCATGGGACACCAATCGGTGAGTCGATGGTTCTGGATGTAGCTTACTACCTGCTCGTATTCAGTAAGGATGCCCGCTTCGCGTAGCAAAACTAAAGCAGAGAGGCTGATGAGGTCGGCATACACCTGCTTTGCTCCTCCTGCTATGAGAAGGGCTGCAGCCGCTTTGCCTATAACGTGATCAGCCACTTCGGCTCCTTTCAGGAAGTTGGGTTCACGGTCGTAGAGTCCGTAGAGATCCATGATGCCACGGTTGTGGAACTTCTTGACTTCCTCGTTCTGAATCACGCAGGCGCATTGCTCATCGTGCAAAATGTGAATAAGGTCTTGAACCATAATCTTTCTTTTCAGTTGCAAAGGTCTAAATAATATCTAAATGTAGTTAGTCGCAATCAAACCAAGAGTTGGCTGTTTCAAACCATCTTGTCTGCACGCCACTGCTGCGGCGGTTTTCCGGTGTGCTTCTTGACGAATTTGCTGAACGACGATGGCTCCTCAAATCCCAGCGCGAAGGCTATCTCACCGATGCTCTGCGTAGAGTGCTCCAGCAATTTCATGGCCTCGTTGATGATGCGGCTGGCGATGATGTCGCTGGTGGTCTTTCCCGTCACTTGCTTCACCACACGATTGAGGTGATTCACGTGTATGCAGAGCCTGTCGGCATACTGAGAAGGCGTGGTGAGGTTGACCGTGTGCAGCTGTGTGTCAATGGGGAACTGGCTGTCGAGCATGTTCAGGAAAAGCTCCACGATGCGCTGTGCCGCACTCTGATGCGTCTCTACTTCCTCGGTGCTCTGAATCTTGTTCACTTCATGCACTAATAAGTGCAGATAGCTGCGCAGGATGTCCATCTTCTGAGTATAGTCAGAGAGGTATTCCTCATGCATCTTCTGAAAAAGCGCCTTGAACGTCTGCAGATTCTCATAGCTGAGGAAGAGCAGCGGTTCCCGTTGTGCATTCAGGAACGGAGCTTCCGCAAGCGTCTCGTTCTTCTCATCGGGGCGCAGGAACGCATCGTTGAACAGACAGAAGAACCCCGTCCCGCGCTCCTTGCTTGTCACCTCCCATGCGTATGGCATCAGAGGACTGGCAAAGATGAGGGCGGGACGGTCTATTTCTACCCATTTGTCGGCATAGTAGAGCCTACCTTTTTCCAACAGTAGGGCGATGGTGTAGAATCTGCGGTTGCTGAAACTCACGCGCCGAGGATGAAAGGGATTCATCCCTACACTGAAGTGAGGCATCTCTGCTTCCTCGGTTCGTTCGTATGTCAGCGATGCAGCCATAAGTGTCAGTCAATGCTTACCAGTTCGTAGTCTTGGCTTCCGAAGCCTATCTCTGCAGCGTAGTCGATGGTGTGCTTGCCATGACGCTGTTCGATGCGCTCCTTCAGCGGCTCAGCATCGTTGTGCTCATCGTGGTGTACCTGCCAGATGAGATCCACGGAAGCCTGATCTACAGCCACAGGATCCAGACTTGCCAAAATGCCGATGTCCTCGATGGTAGGATCATGTGGATTGCTGTCGCAGTCGCAGTCGATAGAGATATTGTTCAGCACGTCGATATAGACGATGTTACCCTTCATGTAGTCATGAACGCCCTGTGCGGCAGCAGCCATAGACTCCAGGAAACCGTCTTGATCGTCCACATGCTCCCAGCACTCCACCACATCGCTGGTGAGGCCTGCAGAGTGGATGTATGCCTTGCCGGCCGAAGAAGCCACACCGATGCTCTGATTCTTCAGCACACCTCCGAGACCGGCCATAAGGTGTCCCTTGAAGTGTGCCAGATTGATGATGAAGTCGTAGTTCTTCAAGTGGTTTCCCACGATGTCATATTGGATGTGCTTCTTGTCGCGCACAGGAATCTGGAAGTCGCCCTCCTCATCCATGATGTCCACATCGGCAATGTCGTAGAAGCCATGCTGGCGGATGGTGTCCTTGTGAGCCTCGGTAGTAATGCGGCTGCCTTCATACGCCGTGTTGCACTCGATGATGGTTCCGTTTACCAGCTTCACTAATTTGCCTATCAGTTCGGGTTTCAGGTAGTTGTGTCCTCCTAACTCTCCCGTGCTGATTTTTACGCCCACGCGTCCGGTGGCAGGCTTACCTAGTTTCTCGTAAATCTTAATCAATGATTCAGGAGTGATCTCCTTGGTCATGTAAACAACTGATTTTCCCATAATATTTGTATTAAAGTCTGATTTCAGTACCAAATATAGTGAAAATCTCTCAATTTCAGAAGCAACTGCCCCTAAAAATGACAAAGAGGCCCTTGAAAACGAATGGGGAGCCTTGCGACTGTTTTCTGGTGGGTGTCGGTTTTTACGATTTTGCTTGTAGAATATTTTTGTATTAATTAACTTTGTACCGCGAAATTATTTAGTAATATTAAAACTACACTTATGTCATTTGCGTTTTACCTAATTATCTGTGTATTCATCTTAGGATACGCTTGCATCGCTCTGGAGCATCCGCTCAAAGTAAATAAGGCGGCTACTGCTCTGTTCCTCTGTTTCATCTTGTGGACCATCTTTGCATTTGCCGGCACGGGTGCCATGACGCCCGAGTTTGCGGCCAATGTCGGTTCTGATGGTATCCGTACGTTTATTACTGAACACATTCTGCATCACTTAGGTGAAACGAGTGAAACTGTCTTCTTCCTGTTGGGTGCCATGACCATCGTAGCGGTGATCGACACATGGGGAGCTTTCCGCATCATCACCGACAAGATCCATGCTACCAGCAAGGTGTCACTCCTGTGGATTCTTGGCACATTGGCCTTCTTTATGTCAGCTGTGCTGGATAACCTTACCACTACTATCGTGATGATCACGCTTCTGAATAAGCTGATAGCGAATAAGGACGACCGCTGGTTCTTTGCTGCCATGATCGTGATAGCTGCCAATGCCGGTGGCGCATGGACGCCTATCGGCGATGTGACTACCATCATGCTTTGGGTAGCAGGAAAGGTGAGCGCTCTCAACATTATGGCTATGACCGTGGTGCCAAGTCTCTTCAGCGTTTTGGTACCGTTTGCCATCCTGTCATACACCATGCGTGGCGGCCATGTAGAAGTGCCTCCAGTTGTTGAGGATGACAATAGCCCTGCCAGCCGTGTATCTCACTCACAGCGTAAGATGATGCTCATCCTGGGTGTAGGTCTGCTGCTCTGCGTGCCTATCTTCAAGAGCGTGACTCACCTGCCTCCATACATCGGCATCCTCGGTGCACTGAGTATCCTTTGGATCACCACTGAGATTTTCCGTCCGAAGGCCAGACAGAATCCTAACAGAGCGGCTCTGAAGGTTTCACATATCCTTCCTAAAGTCGATATTGATACCATTCTCTTCTTCCTCGGCATCCTGATGGCTGTAGGCGTGCTGCAGATTTGCGGTCACCTCTCCATGCTGGCAAGTGGTCTCGATCAGATCAATATCGCAGAGCCGGGTAAGTACTTCTTGATAGACATCATCATAGGTGTGCTCTCCAGCATTGTGGACAATGTGCCTCTGGTGGCTGGTACCATGGGTATGTATAGCTTCCCGATAGATCACTACTTCTGGGAGATGTTGGCATACTGTGCCGGTACGGGTGGTAGCATCCTCATCATCGGTTCTGCCGCTGGTATCGCTGCCATGAGTATCGAGAAGATAGATTTCATTTGGTACGTGAAGCGCATCACATGGATTGCCTTCATCGGCTATCTGGCTGGTGCTTTGATCTACATCCTTCAGTATAACCTGATTCATTGATAGATTAAGGAAATGTTTAGACGGCTGTCCATCTTTTGTTGTTTGCTGCTGCTGTGTTCTGCCGATGTCTCGGCACAGTGGGAGCTCCTGCAAAAGGTGGACAGCTTTCTTATTAAGATGCAGCGCTCGAATGTAGATACCAACTACATCATGCGCCCGAAAGAAAGGCTCACCGTGCGACTGCTGAGCAACTTCTCCGGAGCTAACATTCATATTGCTGATCGCTCTTCTGGCAGCCAGAATATGTATCTGGATGTGCAGAGCAGCATGAAGTGGACGCTTACGAGCAGCATCAACTATCGCGGTCTCTCCGTGGCACTCTCTGTGAATCCAGGACATGTGTTCGACTGGTATCATGACATGGAGTTCAACATCAATGCCTATGGCAACAAGATGGGAGCTGACTTTATCTACCAGCATTCCAGAAACCTGACCGGTGAGTTGGACAACGGTGACTATACCCAGAAACTGCCTAATGATTTCCTTGTCAGTAAGAGCATCAATGCCAACTACTACTATGTGTTCAATAGTCAGCGATTCTCATTTCCGGCAGCTTTCACGCAGAGCTATGTGCAGAAACGGAGTGCCGGCAGCTTCATCGTAGGTGCCAGTTTCCAGTCTTTGGTGATGGATGTCGGGAAGAAGTACCGTATTCTTGATGATGAGGATTTCCATTTGCTGAATACTCAATTACTCGGCATCGGTGGTGGATATGCTCACAACATTGTGCCTAATCCTAATTGGATGATACATCTTTCTGTGATGCCTACTATCGTGGTGTGGCGTAACATGCACATGGAGAACGATGGCTATACCGCACGCGGCAGTCATCCGTTCTCTTTGCCGAATATGCTCACCACGGCACGCCTTTCCCTCATACACTACCACGGAAAGCAGTTCACAGGCATTACTGCCGTGCTGAATCACAGCCATTTGGGACAGAGCGGTGCCGATATGACCGATCATCTGAAGTGGCGCATTCGTCTGCTCTACGGCATCCGTTTCTGGTAATAAACAAAAAATCCCGAAGCGATTGCTTCAGGATTTCTGCGGTGCGTACGAGACTCGAACTCGTGACCCCATGCGTGACAGGCATGTATTCTA
>CALAEY010000020.1 GCA_937891085.1 uncultured Prevotellaceae bacterium
TCTTTGTGCGGAGATTTGATGAAGGAACTTGCCGATAGGCGCAAAATTTAAATGCTATGGAGTATATATCAGTCAGCCAATATGCCGAAAAATACGGTATAAGTGAGCGCACCGCTCGCAACTACTGCGCCACAGGAAAGATCGAAGGAGCGTTCCTGACAGGTAAGACATGGAATATCCCTATGGATGCCGAATTGCCTCAGAAGCAGAAAGCACCATTCAGCCCTATACTCCAGCGCCTGAAAGAAGAAAAGGAAAGTCGGCAGAAAGGTGGCATTTACCACCGCACACAGATAGATCTGACCTACAGCTCCAACCATATAGAAGGCAGTAGGCTGACTAAGGAACAGACTCGCTTCATCTTTGAGACTAACACACTGGCCATCACTACCGAGAATACCCACATCGATGATATCATGGAGACTGTCAATCACTTCCGCTGCATCGACTATATCATTGATCATGTCACAGACAAAATCACTGAGGCTCACATCAAGCATCTGCACCTGTTGCTGAAAACCAACACTTCAGACAGCCAGAAGCCATGGTTCGCCGTGGGTGATTATAAGAGATTGGCCAATGAAGTTGGCGATATGGAAACGGTTCAGCCACAGGACGTACACAAGGCAATGAAAGGCTTATTGAAGGAATATAACACGCCGAGAGAGATGACTCTTGATGACATACTGGATTTTCACGTCCAGTTTGAGCGCATCCATCCATTCCAGGATGGCAATGGCCGTATCGGACGCCTGCTGATGTTCCGGCAATGTCTTCAGACCAAGACGGTGCCATTCATCATAACGGAAGACTTGCGATTCTTCTATTACCGTGGCCTGCAGGAATGGGGACATATCAACGGCTATCTGCGTGACACATGCCTTTCTGCACAGGATAACTACAAAGCTTTTCTTGACTACTTCCAGATAAAATACTGACCTGCCTTCTCCGCATCAGATTCTACCCACAATAACAAATAGGTTGCGAAATAACCTAAAAAGGCTCCACCTGCAATTATGCAGAGTAGAGCCAGCAATGAATTTAGTATTATGTTCATAATTCTTATTTTTTTTAAGCAAAGAATAGTAATCTTTCTGGATTTCTCCGGAAAGATTTACTATCTTTGCAATATGGAATTATCCATTACTCCTGAGTTTATACTCGCTGTTACCGTTCTCTTAGGTGCAGTTAGGGAGATAGCCAGTAGCTCTTTAGACTTTTTAGACTATAAATCTTTAAAATTGGAGGTTAATATGAACTGTAATCCGAAAAATCAGATGAGGAACTCCACGTAGTTTTCTGGAGTGACGATCGTCGCGGATGATACTGAATATGACTCCATGAAAGACTTAGGAATGCTGGTGTTTGCCTTACTTGGATTCCACTTCATCTCAAAAACGTCAAAGACCCCATCTGCTTCCTCGATATAGTCTATCTCCTGCTGTGACTTTGTACGCCAGAAGTAGCAATTGCAAAAATAATGCCGATAATGATTGTATTTTATACGCTCAGAAATAAAGAAATTCTCCCATAGAGCTCCCATGTCGTTGCGCATATCCGATGAAGCAAATTGCTGTATCACCGCATTACGCACGCCATTGTCATAAAAATAGATTTTCTTGGATTTCTTTAATTCGTTGCGGAGGTTTCTGCTTAGTCCATTTAGTCGGAAGATAACAAAACATTTTTCAAGCAGCTCAATATATCTCTCCACAGTCTTACTATCAGTGCCTATCGTTTGTGCCAACTCGTTGTACGACACCTCCGAGCCTACCTGAAATGCCAAAGCACGCAGCAGCTTGTCCAGCACATCAGGCTTACGCAGATTATCAGTTGCCAAGATGTCTTTATACAGATAGCTGTCTGTTAACATCCGAAGAAGTTCCTTCGGGTCACTTTCATGATTAAGTATGTCTGGATAAGAGCCATAGATAAGCCTTGACTCCAGACGTTTCCTTACTTCTAAAAAGCCCTCTGTCTGATATATCTCTGCTGTTGATATAGGGAACATTTGATACTCAAATTTTCTTCCTGTCAAAGGCTCGTTCAATTGATTTCTTAATTCGAACGCAGACGACCCTGTGGCAATAACCTGTATATTCGGGATATTGTCAACCATCAGTTTCAGTGTCAAACCAATATTGTCAATTTTCTGAGCCTCGTCTATGACTATCAGTCTTTGGGCACCCACCACCATTTGAAGGTCCTTTAAATTGCGATTAGTGAGGATGGCTGCTGTCTGTGGCTCGTCACAATTCAGATAGAGGGCTCTCTCAATATCATCATTGATGATAGTTTTGAGCAGAGTGGTCTTGCCTACCTGTCTCGCTCCAAGAAGAATAATAGCTTTCCCCCTGAAACATCTATCAAGAATATCCTGTTGCAGTATTCGCTTAAACATAAGACTTATATCATAAAAGTTCTGGGCAAAGATAACTATTGTATTGCGATTATGCAACTTTTTTGGAACGTAATCCGAAAAAGTATGGCTTTTTTTGGATTACGTTCCCCAAAAAGCAAGAAATGGCTGGATCCCATCTTTACGTCCGCCTATTGAGAGAACATCAGATGGTACATATAGTATCTTCATCGATGCTGATGATTTGGATTATCTGGTTACTGGTACTGGTGATATTGTAGAAGAGGCCAAATAACTGACACTAACTGGCACTAACCTACACTAACAGGAAGGTGCCTTTATAGTATGTAGTAACTTTGCATTGTCAATGAGAATCATTGATGGGACTTGGAAATCATGGACAGCGCGCAGCCTAATTTTCAATTCTCAATTGTCAATTTTCAATTTAAAAGAAATGCCGATTTTAATTAAGGTTTACGAGAACAAGATCAAGAACTCTGCGGCCTATGGCCGTTACTTCGGTCGTGTGGTTTCAACCAAGACCATGACCTATCAGGAACTCTGCAAGCATGTGTCTGAACACAACTCAGTCTATGGCCCTGACGTCTGTCTGGGCGTGGCCAACAAGCTGCAGACCTGTATCCTGGAACAACTGCTGGAAGGCAAGAAGGTGCAGTTCGGTGAGCTGGGTACGTTCTACCTCTCGGTGAAGAGCACCAGCGTGGAGAACCCAGAGGACTACAACCTGGGTGTGAACATCAAGGGACTGTTCCTCTGCTTCGCTCCCTCTCGCACAGACGTGAGCAACCTCTCTTCTAAGATGCTGAAGGAGAAAGCCACCTTCATGAACGTGAAGGATCTCATCGAGAGCAAGAAGAAAAAGACCAATGATGCCGCTACCGATGAGGACAGCACTGGTACCAATCCATCTACCCCAACAAGCACAGACACTGGCTCGACAGAGACAGGTGGAGAGAACACTGGTGGCTCTGGAGGTGAAAGCACTGGAGGCGATAGTGGCATAGGCTAAGCCCCACCTAAGGAGCTGAGTTGGCAGTGAGTGTCCGGAGGGATCAGCGAGGACACCAATGGGAGACTTTCTGTACACGACGTTACAAACAACTCCATGACACACGCGAAACTGTCCTGTACGCGCCTTGCACTCACTGACCAACACTTTTTATAATGCAAAGATGCAATAATGCAATAATGCATAGATGCAAATATGCAAAAATTAAAACATTCAATAATTAAAACATTCAGAGTTATGAACATCAAATGGAACACCATCAAGCAGATCCTTCAGGTAGTGGCCACCATCATCACCGCCATCCTTGGATCAATTGCCGTGCAGAGCTGCATGTGAGTTTAGAGTTTAGAGTTTAGAGTTTAGAGCTTAGAGTTTAGAGTTTAGAGTTTAGAGCTTAGAGCTTAGAGCTTAGAGTTTAGGGCCTTCAGCCCGACCTCATTTTTGGAGCGTTAAGAAAATCGTGAGCGTTTTCCGTTAAAAGCGCTGCACCAATTAGAGACCCGAAGGGGATCGTCTTGCAGCGCTTAGGAAAACGTGAACGATTTTTAGCGAAGAAATACAGTGCAAACCGAATGCAAAGTCAAGCTTGCTTGAGCTATGCTGAGGTGCAGCCTGTATTCTTGCAAAAAAAATGCAGTCGGGCAGCCTTTCTTGGTTCATTCTTTCCCCTGCGGGAAAGAATGAACGAACAAACAAACAAAGAAAAATAATGAAAGAAATAAAACTAATAATAATCCACTGTTCCGCTACGAGAGCAAACCGACCATTCAGCACAGAATCTCTGATCGCCACAGGCCGTCAGAGATTCGGCCAACCCTCCTACCACTACTATGTAAGACAAAGTGGAGAAGTGGTGCAACTGCTCCCAGAACACGTACGTGGTGCCCACGCCAAAGGCTACAACAGCCTATCCATAGGCATCTGCTACGAAGGAGGCCTAGACGCCCAGGGCCATCCTGCCGACACCCGTACAGAGGCGCAGAAAGCCGCCCTGCTGACCCTCTTGCAGGCACTGAAGGAACGCTATCCAGCCGCCCGCATCATAGGACACAACGAGCTACCCCACGTAGCCAAAGCCTGCCCCTGCTTCCTCGCCTCCGCAGCCTACGCTGCCCTGCAGCCAGGACATAGGTAGTGAAAGACAACGGAAAAGAAGAACTCTTTGCTTTATTATGATATCACTAGTGTTTGAAAAAATCTCCAGACACTAGTGATATTATTTTTGTTATGATAAAATAATTCACAAGTTTGCGAATTATTCGATTTATATGCTTATCTTTGCAAATGAAATACGATAAACTATGAATATACAATTTGACAACCGAGCTTTAGAAGAACTCTATTATCACGGCAAAACTACTGGTAATCAGTATCGTAGATTGTCTAAAGACATCATAAAGCAGTATGTTAAGGTAGTTAATTATTTGAAAGCTGCACGACGAATAGAAGATTTATTCTTTATCAAATCATTGCATTACGAGAAAAAGAAAGGTGATTTGAAAGGGGCAGATGTGGTATGGATAAACAATCAATATAGGTTGTTATTCAGTAGTTCGCCTGATGAAGAAGGTATAATAGTAAATGCATTATTGTTTGAAATATCTAAGCATTATGAATAAGAAGATAACTCCATTTGTATCAACTCATCCCGGAGAATTGATTAGGGATGAATTAAGAGAGAGAAAAATGACCCAGAAGCATTTGGCAGAGCTATCTGGTATTAAGCCTTCCGTGCTTAGCGAAACCATCAATGGCAAGCGCTCTTTGTCGCTTAATGTCGCTATGGCATTGGAGAAATCTCTTGGGATTCCAGCAGATTACTGGATGAATCTTCAGACTCAATACGATTTGGATACGTCTGACAGTAACAGAGCTAGTAATCAATGTGAGACTGTGGCTGTGACAATTCCAATCAAAGACAGAAATCTATTGAGAGAGATTGCCCGAAAATTTGGTTGGGCTTGTCTGTAGTATATTACAAGAATCCCCGTGCAGAAACTTGCACGGGGATTTCTATTCATAATGACATCGCTGCTTCAACCTTCTCTTCCAATGCTTCTTTTATGTAGCCATTCAGAGTTAGTCCTGCCTGCTTGGCCAGCATGGCAATTTGCCGATGAATTGCAGGTGTAAGGCGAATGTTCAATGTACCAGTATAGCTTTTATCAGGTTCAATGCCTTCATCCTTGCAATAGGCGAGATAATCATCTACTGCTTCATGAAATGCTTCTGTCAATTCCTTAACGCTTTCGCCTTCAAAATTGACAAGTCCATTGATTCCTTCTATTTTACCGAAGAATACTTGATCTTTCTCGCTATAGGCCACAGAGCCTAAATAGCCTTTATAGGTCATGGTGTTCATAGTGTCCCTCCTTATTAATCTATTAATCCTGCAATCTTTAACTCATCAAGGACTTGCTGTAGGGCATATCTTTTAACGATATTTCCAGGATGAGGTTTATGTAACATTATAGGTCTTTTATCTCCGTTCTTAAATATTACTCGAGAGCCAGAAGTGTGACCTTTTTTTACTTGTACATAGCCATAACTGGCAAGCAATTGCTGCATTTCATCGAAGGTAAAGTCCGATGGTAGCTTCAAAAAACGTTCTCTTAGTTTTTCTTTTGTGCTCATATTGTCTCCATTTTGAACGCAAATGTAACTAATATTTAGTTACTCTCCAAATATTCAATTAGATTTTCGGGAAAAAATAAGAATCCCCGTGCAGGTCTGCACGGGGATTTCAGATAATATACTATTGCTTCTTCCTTCTAACAAATCTCTTACTATCTAACAGCATTAGTTTGTCTTCAAAGCTAAGGTTGTATATTTTCCATCATCAACTTGACGTAGATATACTTTGGATAGTGCCCTAGTACCGTAAGGGTAACAGGACAAATCCAGATATCGTGAGAAAAACCTTCAAGTCCGTTCACTTGATAAGTAGCTCCACGCAACAGGGCTGATTCCTGTTTGACACATTCAAAGTAGCCCTTACTTCCTAAATGAAGAAGGCGTTGCCTTGATGGACGCACTAATACCCGTACTCTCTTTTCGCCGCTTTTGTCAAGAAACTTCAACAGACGATCAGAGCCTGCCACCATAGCCAAATTATATCGGTCACCAGGCCATGGCATATCAATATACCAGGTCTTATCTTCTGGCACAAAGACAAATTGCAGGTCATACACTCGGTGACGAAAGCCACACACCCCTTTTACGTAAACTCCTGCGAGTTTAGCATACATTATCATTTTATTCAGCATATGTAAGATGATTTTGCGGAAACACGATTCCATGTTCCCAAATGATGGTGCAAAGATACATCACATTTGCGAATAATCAAAATACGCTGTTTTTCAGCGAGTTGAAAGATTGGTATGGTTTTTGCAGAATGGTTAATATTTATTCTGCTGCTTTCTTCCGATACCACTCCTGCATCACGTAGAAGGCTTTCTTCTTCTCGCCCCAACTGGAGATGAGACCTTTACGGTTGAAGAAGTCCTGAATACCAGGGAGCTGGCGACGAGGAGAACGGAAGTCCATCAGGATCCAAGGAGAGGTACCTGCGAGTCCTTCGATCTTCTCAAACATCACGATGTTGTTCTTATAGACATTCTCCTGAAACTCCTCCGTGAAACGCTGGTTGGCATCACCATGATAACCAGCCAAGGCACCACCGCCGAACTCACTGATGATCACAGGCTTGTTGTATGGAATCTCCCACGTCATCTTAGGAGCATCGTTCACATCACGATACCATCCGATGTACTCGTTGAAGCTCACCACATCGACAAACTCATTCATATTGTCGTTCAGACGGTTATGGTAATTCTGTGCAGACGTGACTTCCATCGCCATGCTGATCAGACGTACATTGTCCAACGTACGGGCATGCTTGGACAGGCTGCTCAGGAACTTGTCACGGGCATCACTGTGAGGGGTCTCGTTGGCAATGCTCCAGATGATGACCGCACAGCGGTTCTTATCTCGTGTGATCATATCTGTCAGCTGACGCTGGGCATTGTCGTAGGTGGCTTGGTTCTCCCATGAGATGGTCCAATAGACAGGGATCTCACTCCACACCATGATACCCATGCGCTCAGCCTCACGCACCATACGCTCATTGTGGGGATAGTGGGCCAGACGCACGTAGTTGCATCCCAACTCCTTGGCCCATGAAAGCAAGGTATGAGCATCTTCGGTGGTCCAGGCACGTCCCTGACGGAAAGGCGCTTCCTCGTGAATGCTCACGCCACGAAGGAAGACTGTCTGACCATTAAGAAGGATCTCCTTACCCCGTGTCTCGATGGTACGGAAACCTATCTCATCGCTCAGACGCTCCGTACCCATATCGACCGTGACCTGATAGAGCTTAGGCTGCTCAGGGGTCCACAACTGTGGCTTGGCCTTCACCTCGAAAGAACCACGTCCCTCAGCATCGGTAGTGACCGTCTGCTTGATTTTCAGTTCGGGAATCTCCACCGTGACCCTACCTCCTAAGATAGGACGATTCAGCTTCACCCAGCCCACAATCTTCGTGGCATCACCCTTGGCCAACTGCACGTAGTAATCCTCGATATAGGTTTCTGGTACCTGCACCAACATTACGTCGCGTGTGATGCCACCGTAGTTCCACCAGTCGAAGTTGAGCGTAGGCACATTGTCCTGATGACGCTGGTTGTTCACACGCACCACCACAAAGTTGTCGCCTTCTTTCAGCACATCTGTCACATCGAAATTGAAAGGCGTGAACCCTCCGACATGCTCACCCACCTTCTGACCGTTCACCCACACCATAGAGAGGTAGTTCACGGCACCGAAATACAAGATGGCCCGCTTCCCCTCTTCCTGATGATAGGTAAAGCTACGCTTGAACCAAACGGAGCCCTCATAGAAGAAGAGCTGGTCGTCCTTGGTATTCCAGTCGGAAGGGATGTCCATGATAGGTGAGGTATCGAAATTATACTCCACCAGTTCCTGCGGATTGCTGGGCTTACGGTTGTCCCCGAATCCACCCCTATCCATTGGCCTCAAACGATAGTCATAGTATCCATTATCGAAGGGATCGACAATGTAGTTCCACTTCCCGTTCAAAGAGGTACTCTGACGGGCAAACACATTCTGCAACAAGGGCACTTCACGCACTTCTGCCCCAAGGCTGATGACAGCCAGCAATGTTAATAACAAGAAGGTTGTTCGTTTCATATTTTTAGTTTTTAGTTTTTAGTTTAGGGTTTAGAGTTTAGGGTTTAGGGTTTAGAGTTTAGAGTTTAGGGTGCTGCTTCGCAGCCACTATCCACTATCCATTATCCACTATCCACTATCCATTATTCATTATTCATTATTCATTATCCACTATTTAACTTCCAGCTTCAGCCCCTGCCCTCTCACTGTGGCCAGCTCGATCTTAGGGTCTGCAGCAAGGTGGACACGCAGCTTGCGTACAAAGACATCGAGACTGCGTGAGACGTAGTAGTCGGTATTACCCCAGATGCGATACATCAGGGCATCTCGGCTCACTATCTCCCCTTGGTTCTCTATCAGCAGGCGTAGAATCTTACCTTCTGTCTCCGTGAGATGTTCTTCGCTGCCGTCAGCAGCTTGTAGGGTATTAGTACGGGCATCGAAGGTATAGCTGCCAATGTGCATCTGCTGGGTCTCATTGTAGGCCCGCTCTCCCCGCTTCAGCTTCAGCAGGGCCTTGATGCTGGCATCAAGCTCCTCGGGTACGAAAGGTTTCTTCAGGTAGTTGTTCACCCCCAGCCGATACCCATGACTCACATCCTCTGGTGAGGTGAGGGCCGAGGTGAAGAAGATCAGTGTATCTCCATCGGTCTCACGGATTTTCTCCACCATCTGGAAACCGTTCATCACGGGCATGTCGATGTCAGCAATAATCACATCGGGATGATGCTGGTTCCAAGCCTCCAGTCCCTCTGCTCCGTTGCTGGCTGTGATGATGTCGTAGCCTCCAATCAGTTCCTGCAGGCTGCTACTGATGATATAGCTCAGGTTGGCATCATCTTCTACTAATAATAATCGTATATTATTCATGGCTTTCTGTTTTTATCTCCTTGGGAAACCACAGCGAGAATTTGCTATAAGCTCCTTCCACACTGTCCACTTCTACACGCCCACCATGGGCATCCATGATCTGATAGACCAAGTTCAGTCCTAAACCGAATCCCGAAGCGCCGCCTTGCCTGCTACGCTTGGCCGCTTCTCCACGCTCGAACTTCTCGAAGATGGCCTTCAGGTCTTGTGGCGCAATGCCCAATCCATCGTCCTTCACACTGAGGATGAAGTGTCCGAAAGTCTCATGTGAAGCGATCTCGATATGCACCGACTCCCCAGAATACTTGACGGAATTGTCGAGAAGGTTGCTCAAGGCCTCCGAGAGGTATTGGGGATCTGCCAGCACGCTGGGCACTGCCAGTTGCACATCGAAGGACACCTGCTTGGCAGCCTTCACCGTGAAGCGCTGCATCAGGTCATCGAGCAGAGGCTTCAGTTCTACCCTATCCACATGCAGTTCTAGTTTATGGTTCTCCAGTCGGGAGAGCGTAAGAATCTTATTGGTCAGGGCCAAGAGCTGTGAGGCCTCATCCTCGGCTATCCCCATGTACTTCTGCTTCAATTCCTCCTTACCATCGAGCTTACCACTCCTCAGACTGCGCAGACTCATGATGATACTGCTAAGCGGGGTCTTCATATCGTGCACCATCGCATAGGTGAAATCCTGACGCAGGCTGGCAATCTTATCCTGCTGACGAATGAAGTGCATCTGCTGCAAGATGCTCCAGACAACCAGTGCCAGCAGTATGAGTGAGGCGATGAGCAGCACAATCATACGACTGAAGATGATGCTGTAAGGATTGTCCACCAGCATGCGAATACCATGTGTACGCTCATAGTTCACCGCTACCGCCTGAGAGGCTACGAATCCTCCGAAATGCACGTGGAACCGAGGGTTGCTGGTAGACAGCACCCTCCCTGTAGAAGCATCTATGAGGTCGATGGTGATTTCATTGGTGATGTGCTGAGCGGTCAGCAGCTCCTTGGCGATGGAGTCAACTGCCACCAATGACACAGGTATTCCCTCCTCATTGAGGGCTTCATTGAAACGTGTCAGTTCATCTGCCCGCTGGTCGAATGCTAAGTCGGTAGCCGTACTGTCGGCATAGAACAAATCCAAACGCAGGTCACGCTCTTTCAGAAGCGCTTCCTCCACCATGTCGGTCAGCTCCTTCTGAAAGTCTTCCTTCAGCAGTTGGTAGGTATTGGACAGCCACAAGACTTGCAGGGCCACGATAAACGCCACTCCAAGCAACGTTATACCAAGACTATACTTCGACTTCATGGCTTTCCCTCCTTCCTCTTAACTTATGTATGCCACATACTTATCAACAAAGCGACGGAAAGGTGGCAGTTGCATCAGACCTTTCTCCAGACAGACAATGCCTACCAAGGCACAAAGGATGCCCAGCAATACATCAACAATATAGTGATGGCAAGAATAAACAGCCGTACACCAAATACCCAATGTGATAAAAGCAAACAGACACTTTATAAAGAGGCTCCGACGACTGATGACAGCATAGATAAAGGCAATAAGCATATAGGATGCATGCAACGAGGGCACTGCTGCGAAGACATTGGCATTGCGTCCATACAGACTATCGAAGATGCCCACCCCGACCAACTGGTCAAAGCGCCCTAACCCTGCCACATTTCCGGGAGTGTCAATGACTGGCTCGAAACCATAGTTGATGACATACCATGGTGGAGCAGCCGGATGAATGTAATACACACAGAAGCCCAACAGATTGACAAATAGGAAGGCTATAGCAAAGTGAAGGTAGTGTCTGCGCTCTTTCTTGAAATAAAGCCACAACCCGAAGGCTATGGGAACAGGCACCCAGCACAGGTAGAAGATGCCGGCAAAGAAGTCAGCCAACGCCGTATGATGCAGGTTGAAATACTCACCAGGTATCATCCTTACCCCCTCAGACACAATGCCGAAGAGCGCCTTCTCAGTCTCATAGAGAGGCTGCACGTCAATGGGATTGACCTCATAGTTGGGCCAGATGCGCATCCAGTCGTAAGAGATACCAAAGAGCGCAAATGGGATCAGGGCCACTGCGAGCTTCCTTGTGAACAAACTTGCAAAAAAGAGTACGTTGAATACTACAATAATCAAGATATGCTCAGGACGCAACCCAACAAAGGCTGCAGTCACTATTAGGAAGACAGCACAGCAAACCAACTCGATGATGGCTTCTCGACGTGTAGGCAGACGATTAGGCATGAGCATCTCTTTTCTGAAGTTCACGATAGCAATGGGCAACGCGCCAGAAAGCTGTCAGATTGGCCAAGACAGCTATCAGATACATCGGCACAATAAGAAAAAGCAGAGGATCGAAGGCTGTGATGCTTGCAAACACCCCACAAAGCAGAGCACCTACGCTGGTGACCACCACACGTTCCGGACGCTGCATGAAGCCTACCTTGCACTCAATATCCAGTCCTTCTGCGCGTGCACGCACGTAGCTCACCATCACAGAACCTACCATCGCCAGGAAAGTGACCACCCCACTCCACACATAACCGGTAAGCAGGAAGTAGATCGCAATGCCGAAGAGGGTAAACAGCTCGCTGTATCGGTCGAGGGTGGAATCCCAAAGCGCTCCGAAGGTGCTTGACATGTTGCCCATACGTGCCAGTCGGCCGTCAATCATATCAAACAGACCGGCAAATAAGATGATCGCACCGCCCCAGCCTATCCACAACAGGTCGTTTGGTGCATAGATGGCTGCATAGAGGAAGAATCCCGTAGCTACCAAGTTCAGCAACAATCCAACAAACGTGATAATATTTGGGGTGATGTGCATCTTTATTAATCCCTTAATCAACGGATTGATGACATAGTAGATGATTTTTTGTAAATAATCTCGATAGTTCATAATGACTTATTCTTTTTAAACGATGAAAATATGCGAATGTTTTTGTAAACGAAAAACCGCTGTAATTGGTAGTTCCATAAGAACCCCACCGCTACTGCCACGATAAGCTTAGTCAGCACGTAATGCCAATTGGTAAACTCAGTGAGGAAGTAAGTTCCCCACGTATTAAGCAAAATACTGCCTGACCAGACGATGAAGTATTTCACGGCCACATGTTTCATCTTCACAGAGTCGGCATGAAACACCCAGCGGTAGTTCACCACACAGTTCACGATGCCACCGGTCAAGGCCCCGAAGAAGGTGGAATAGGCATACCACACCCCACAGAACTCCGTAAGGAAGATAGTTAAGAGGAAATCGACCAACGAAGCCACCTGGGCAGTGAGCTGTGCCTTGCAGAATGTCAGCAGTTCGGTTCTCAGACTTTTCATAGCAACTGGATTAGGATAAGCATCACAACCAGAGAATAGGCGCCTGCCAACACATCGTCAAGCATCACCCAAATGGCTCCCTGCCTACGGTCTAAGGCACGGATACCCAATGGCTTGACAATGTCAAAAAAGCGGAATAACAGCAAGGCCGCCAATGCCAGCCATCCGGTATGAGCAGTGCCAGCAGCAGCCATCAGGGGAATCCATACACCCACCATCTCATCTACCACCACCCGCTTAGGATCCTCCCCCCAAAAGGGTTCTAACCTTGCTGTTGCCCATGTGCCAAGGGCGGTGAATACCAGAACGAGAATAAAGGTGATGACAGTCAGGGTCAGAGGAGTACATACCAGATTAAGTCCCAGCCAAATCAATGTGGCTAAGACTGCTCCTGCAGTGCCCGGGCCCCATGGCCAGAAGCCTGCTCCAAAGCCGCTGCCGATGATGACAGGTATGAGCGGAACTTTCTTCATATCAATTGCAAAGTTATTATTTATATTTCATATAACCGCATTTTTAAACAAAAATTGCTATCTTCGCAGCATTATAACTTAACCTTTATATACTATGGTCTACAATTTTGACGAGATTTTGAACCGTCGGGGTACCGACAGTGTGAAATGGGACGGCATGAAAGAGAATTTCGGGCGTGAAGACCTCATCTCTATGTGGGTGGCTGACATGGACTTCCGCACACCCCCCTGCATCATGAGAGCCATTCAGGAACGCATTGAAGGCGGGGTTCTGGGCTATACCCTCCCCAGTGACAAATGGTACAGTTCTATCATCCATTGGGTGGACTCCCAGCATCAGTGGAGTATCAAACCCGAAGAGATCATTCACATGCCGGGCATCGTCAGGGGCTTGGCTTTTGCCCTGCAATGCTTCACTGAGGAGCATGACCGTGTCTTGGTGATGCCCCCCGTCTATCATCCGTTCTTCTTGGTGACCGAGAAGAACCACCGTGAAGTGGTCTACTCTCCGCTGCACCTCAGTGAGGATGAAGAGATTACCATCGACTTCACCCAGTTCGAGCATGACATCAAGGGCTGCAAGGTCTTGATCCTCTGCAACCCTCACAACCCCGGAGGACGTGTTTGGACTCGCGAGGAACTCACCCGCATGGCAGAGCTCTGCGAGAAGCATCAGGTACTGGTCTTCTCGGATGAGATCCACTGCGACCTCACCCTGCCGCCTTACAAGCACATCCCGTTCGCTACGGTCAACGAGTGGACTCGCAACCATACCCTCACTTTCATGGCTCCGAGCAAGTCATTCAACATGCCGGGCATTTCCAGTTCTTTCTGCATCGTGCAGAATGCAACGCTCTGCGAGCGCTTCCACATCTTCATGGAGGCCAGCGAACTGGAGATGGGCAATGTCTTCTCCTACACCGCTACCGCTGCGGCCTTTAGTGAGGGAGCAGAATGGCTCTACCAACTCAAGGCTTACCTTCAGGAGAACATCGACTTCACGGCTCAGTTTTTGGAGGAGCACCTTCCACAACTCCGCATGATCCGTCCACAGGCCTCCTACCTCATCTATCTGGACTGCAGGAAGCTCCAACTCCCACAGGATGAGTTGGTCCATCTCTTCATTGACGATGCCCGCCTCGCCCTGAACGATGGCACCATGTTCGGAAAAGAAGGAAAGGGCTTCATGCGCCTCAACGTAGGCTGTCCAAGGGCTGTTTTAAGCCAGGCTTTAGAGCAGTTGAAAGTTGCCATTTATAAAAAATTTAATATTTAATCGCAAAATATTTTGATTTTATTTTTAGATATATTACTTTTGAGACAAATTATACAGTAATAACCATATTTAAATTTAAAGCCATGGCATATAAAATTATCGACATCGAAGGCATCGGCCCTGTATATTCAGAGAAGCTGATTGCAGCAGGTATTAATACTCCTGGTGAGTTATTGGAAAAATGTGCAGCTCCTGCAGGCCGTAAGGCTCTGGCAGAGGAGACTGGTATCAGCGGTGACTTGATTCTGACTTGGGCCAACCATGCAGATCTCTTTCGTATCAAGGGTGTAGGTCCTCAGTTTGCTGAATTGCTCGAAGCTGCTGGCGTAGACACCGTAAAGGAACTCTCACATCGCGTTCCTGAGAACCTGCAGAAGAAGTTGGAAGAGACCAATGAGGCAAAGCACCTCACTCGTCGTGTTCCTGTATTGAAGGAAGTTAAGAAGATGGTTGACCAGGCTAAGGCCCTGCCTCCTGTAATGTCTTACTAGGTTTAGAGTTTAGAGTTTAGAGTTTGGGGGGTGGAGTCTAAACTAAAGCTAAGCGAGAAAAAAGAATCCCGAGCCGTATGGCTCGGGATTTTCTTATTTATTATCAAAGGGTGAAAAGCTCTAAGCTCTAAACTCTAAGCTCTAAACTCTATACTCTATACTACAATTGGCTATCGCTCAGCTCAAACGTATTGGCCTTAGTCATATCACCAGTGGTCAGACCCTTGGTCAGCCAACGTCTGCGCTGGTCTGACGTACCGTGATTGAAGCTCTCAGGCACGGTGTAGCCCTGTGCCTTCTTCTGCAGGTAGTCGTCACCGATCACCAGTGAGCAGTTAATGGCTTCCTCCAAGTCGCCCTCCTCCAGGGAGTTGAACAATCTGTTCTCATTGTAACCCCAAACACCAGCATAGTAGTCGGCCTGAAGCTCTATACGCACGCTGATACGGTTGCTCTGTGTCTCAGACACACGTGACATCTGGTCGTGTGCGCTGTCGAGCGTACCGAGGAGGTACTGCACGTGGTGACCTACCTCATGGGCGATCACATAGGCGTAGGCGAAATCACCGTCGGCACCGAGCTGCTGCTTCATGGAACTGAAGAAAGAGAGGTCGATATACAGGCACTGGTCAGCAGAGCAGTAGAACGGACCTACTGAGGCTGTGGCCTGACCGCAACCAGAACGCACGGCGTTAGTGAAGAGCACCATCGTAGGTGCCTGATAGGTCTTACCATACTGCTGGAACACCTTGGTCCACACATCTTCCGTGCTGGCCAAAATCTGGCGAGAGAACTTTGCAAGTTCTTCTTCCTCAGCAGTCATCTCACGCTGTGTGCCGTCACCAGTAGTGATCATGCTGCCCAGATCGGCATTCTGGAGCACACTCATAGGGTTTCCACCCATAAACCAGGTAATCAGGGCTACAATCACCAAGCCACCGATACCCATACCTGCTTTCGCACCGCCGCTCAAACTTCTGCGGTCGTCCACATTCGAGCTTTCGCGTCTTCCGTCAAGTCTCATAGTATATCACTTATTTAGTTTTTATTATAATTGGCACAAAAGTAGTGCAAACCTAAAAAAATAGCAAATAATCCAACCAAAAATTGCATTTTAGTGGCGAGGCATACTTCCCATCTGGAATTCCAGCACTCCACCACGCATGATGTCCTGATAGTCGACATAAGGCTTGTCGTAGGCCTCACCGTTCAGGGTGACCGACTGGATGTAGATATTCTCGGCACTGTTGTCCAACGCTCGTACGGTGAAGTTGCCTACAGGCAGTTTGATCACCACCTCATCGAAGAGAGGCGAACCGAAATAATAGCGTCCTCCCGCTGGCTCTGCTTGGTAGAATCCCATGGATGAAAGGATGTACCAGGCCGACATCTGGCCCACATCCTCGTTGCCCGACAGACCGTCTGGCTGGTCGAAGTACATCTCCTTCAGCACCTGGCGCACCTTCTCTGCCGTGCGGTCTGGCTCCCCTACCATGGCGTACATATACACCACATGGTGGCTCGGCTCGTTGCCGTGGGCGTATTGTCCTATCAGTCCGCTGATGTCTGGAGAAGCATCCTCACCCATGTCGCCCTCAACCACAAAGAGGGAATCCAACTTCTGCAGGAACGGAGCCTTGCCTCCCACCAGGTCCACTAGTCCATCTACATCGTGAGGCACCAGCCAAGTGTATTGCCACGCTGTGCCCTCGGTATAATCATCGTTCTGATGCGAAGATCCGAAGGGGTCGAAGGGCTCGTGAAACTTCCCGTCCTTTCCCTTACCACGCAGGAAGCAAGTCTCTGGATCGAACAAGTTCTGGTATTGTTTGCTTCGCTTCAAGAAATACTCGTAATCCGCTGTCTTTCCGAGCATCTGCGCCACCTGAGCCAATGCCCAGTCGGCCAAATCGTACTCCAACTCATAGGCTACAGATTCCTTCATGGTGTCCCAAGGGATATAGCCATACTGCATACGGGCTCCATTGCCACGCTCCTCCAGCATGGCCGTCTGTTTCATGGCCTCATAGGCTTCTTCAGGATCAATACCTGGGAGTCCTTTCAGCACGGCATCAGCCACCACAGGGATGGCAGGATAACCTACCATACAGTTGGTCTCACACCCCATCAGGTGCCATACGGGCAACTTCCCCTGCTCCTTGAAGATGCGCAGCATGGTGTTCACCATATCGGGCACACGTCCCGGTTGCAGGATGGTGAGCAATGGATGGGCTGCTCTGTAGGTATCCCACAGGCTGAAGGTGGTATAAGTGGTCACTCCACTGGCATCCACATGCATCTCATGGTCGGCCCCATAGTAGCTCCCATCTACGTCGCAGAACTCACTCGGAGCAATCATGGTGTGATAGAGGGCGGTATAGAACGTGGTACGGGCAGAGGCATCCTTGGTGCTCACATACACCTTACTCAGCTCGGCATTCCAAGCCT
This sequence comes from uncultured Prevotellaceae bacterium, assembly GCA_937891085.1. Classification (GTDB taxonomy): domain Bacteria; phylum Bacteroidota; class Bacteroidia; order Bacteroidales; family Bacteroidaceae; genus Bacteroides. The sequence continues at coordinate 17,475 of CALAEY010000020.1, forward strand.
TGTCGGCCTCCGCACAGACTGCCTCGAAGTCCCATCCGCTCAGCTCCGCTTCCATATTGGCACGGGCTGCTTCCATGCTGGTGGGCGACAAGGCTACCTTCAGCATCACGGGCTGCGTGGCATCCACCTCCATACGGGCATACACGTTCTGCGCCTTCACCACCTGTCCACGCACCTCCAGTCCGTCAGACACCAAGCGTAGGCTTTTCACTGGCTGCTCAAACTCGGCATAGAAGAAGATACGCTGGTCGTTGGCCCAACCGTTAGAATAACGATACCCCTCAAACGTACGGTCGTCTATCTGGCGGATATACCCTTCCGTGGCCGTATCCCAGCATCCACCGTTCTGAAGGTCGATCACGATGGCAGCCTCCTCAGGATGATTGAACGTATAGCGATGCAGACCCACACGCTTCGTGGCAGTGAGCTCTGCCTGCACGCCGTAGCGTTCCAGATACCCTTTGTAGTATCCAGGACGCACCACCTCCTTACTGCGGTCACTGTAGCTCCACAGACCGCTCTGAGGGTCCTCTTCCGACCCACGGGCATAGGTCACCGCTCCCGTCACAGGCATCACCGTCACGTCGAACAGGTCACCGATACCCGTACCGCTCAGGTGCGTGTGTGAATAACCTATCACCGTGTTGTCACTCTCGTGGTAACCGCTGCACCAGTCCCACTCCTGCGGGATGCTGGTGGGACCCAGCTGCACGAAACCAAAGGGCACGTTGGCACCAACAAACACATGACCGTGTCCACCCGTTCCTATCAGCGGGTTCACATAGTCGGTATATCTCTCCTGAACTGCATCTGTTCCACAAGCCGTCAGACCTACGGAAAGCAGTGCCATCATAACCAGTTTGAAAGTCTTCATAATATAAATAAGGTAAAACTTTTCTCTATCTAATACAAAAGTATAAATAATTTCGCAATTCACCAATAAAGACAAAATATTTGGTCATATCACAATAATTATCTAACTTTGCTTAAATAATTATTAGACTATGAAAAACAACAGACTGATTTCAGCAATCGTTGCCTTGCTCATGGCCACCTTGGTACAGGCACAGACAGAGAAAATGAGTATCAACGACAGTTGGCGTTTCCACTTAGGTGATGTCGCTGCTGCCGGTACGGCGGGTTTCCAAGACACCGATTGGGACCGCATCAACCTTCCGCACACGTGGAATACCGATGCCTATACCGTGCGCAACTACCACCAGGGCATCGGTTGGTACCGCAAGGTGCTGCAGGTGCCTCAGCGTTGGCAGGGAAAGCGCATCTACCTCTATTTTGAGAGCGCTGGCAAGGCTGCTACGCCTTTTATCAACGGACGTGCTCTCCCTGAGCACCAGGGTGGCTACACGGCTTTCTGCTATGACATCACCGACTACCTCAATGCTGCTGGCGACAATGTGCTGGCTGTGAAGGTGGACAACAACCGTCCGGAGATTATTCCGAACTCGGCCGACTTTACCTTCTTCGGGGGTATCAACCGTGACGTATGGCTCATGGCTTCTGATCAGATTCACTTCGACCTGACCAACATGGCTTCCGACGGTATCTTCGTCAGCACCCCACAGGTATCTGAGGCTCAGGCTACCGTGAGCATCCGTGGTACGCTGAAGAACGAGACTGCTGCCAAGCAGAACCTCGAACTGGAGTATGCGCTCTACAACCCTTCTGGCGCCTTGGTACAGAGCCTCAAGCAGCGCATTCAGGTGAAGGCTGGTGAGGACTTCCAGTTCCAGGCACTGACCAAGCCCGTGCTCAATCCAATGCTCTGGACACCAGAGACACCTAACCTCTACACGCTGACCACCACCGTCAGGGACCGCAAGTCGGGCCGTGTGCTCGATGAGCGCACCGTCAATACCGCTTTCCGCTGGTTCAGCTTCGATGCCGACAAGGGCTTCTTCCTCAATGGCAAGGCTTACAAGCTGCATGGCATGTGCCGCCATCAGGATCAGTACCCTGTGGGCTCTGCGCTCAGCGATGAGATGCACCGCCGCGACATGTTGCTGATGAAGGCGATGGGTACCAACTTCATCCGTATCAGCCACTACCCACAAGACGAGGCCATCCTGGAGATGTGCGACAAGCTGGGTATCTTGGTATGGGAAGAGGTGCCTACGGTGAACTCCGTGCCCGACCTGCCTCATTACAATGAGTATGCAGAGAATAACCTGCGCGAGATGATTCGCCAGCATTACAACCACCCCAGCGTCATCCTGTGGGGCTATATGAACGAGATCCTGCTCGACGGCTATTCCCGCGCTTCCGAGGCTGAGAAGAAGGTCAACCAGGATCGCATCTTGGCGTTGGCCAACAGCATGGAGAACATCGTCAAGACTGAGGATCCTACCCGCCTCAGCACCATGGCCTTCCATGGCAGCGATGCTTATAATGAAACAGGTATCAGCGAGGTGACCGACGTGGTGGGCTGGAATATCTATAACGGTTGGTACGGTGCCGACTTCAACGACTTCGACAAGTGGATGTCCGACCAGCACCGCGACCATCCTACGCACCCGATGATTGTCAGTGAGTATGGCGCAGGTTCCGACAAGCGTCTGCACTCCCTCGCTCCTATCCGTTTCGACTTCAGCAGCGAGTACCAGCAGCTCTACATCGAGCACTATGTACCTGCCATCGAGAAGGCTCCTTATATCATGGGTGGTACCTACTGGAACTTCATCGACTTCTCATCGGCCTCTCGTGCTGAGTCTACCCCACGTATCAACAACAAGGGTATCACTTACAACGACCGCACGCCGAAGGATGTCTATTATTATTTCCAGGCTTACTGGCGCAACGATATCCCTGTGCTGCACATCGCCAGCCGCGACTGGAACATCCGTTCAGGCGTCCAGCAGGGCAATCAGGCCATGACACAACCCGTGAAGATCTATACCAACCTGCCTTCCGTGGAGCTGTTCATGGATGGCAAGTCACTGGGCAGCCAGCGAGCAGAAGACCATATCGTCATCTTCCAAGTACCGTTCCAGGCAGGCGAACCTGTCTTAGTGGCTCGTGGCACTTGGCAGGGCCGTCAGGTGGAAGATGCATTGCGCCTCCAGTTCACCGCAGTTCCAGCTAAGATCACCGCTGAGAATGTCGATGGTCTGGAACTGGGTGTCAATGTGGGCAGCAACTGCTTCTTCACCAGCGACGTGAGTGGTTTCACTTGGGTGCCCGACCAACCATATACCGAGGGCAGTTGGGGCTATCTGGGTGGCACGGAGAAGACCTCCACCAGTGAGATCTTCGCTACGCATGACGGACCGCTCTATCAGGCACAGCGCTCAGGCATCGAGGGCTACCGCTTCGATGTTCCCAAGGGCACGTATGAGGTTGAGCTTCATTTCGCTGAGTTTGGTGGTGGCGGACGTGCTTCAGCCTACCTGCTCGGTGCTGACGGTGGTGCAGATAACGCCCCTACAACTTTTGCTGTAACTATCAATGGTCAGACCTACGATACCCTCTCCCCTGTCGCTCAGAGTGGTTCGAGCACAGCGATGGTACGTAAGTACATCGTGACCAACGAGACCGACCACGTCGAAGTTTGCTTCGACACCGTTCATGGCGAAGCATTCCTCAGTGGTGTGAAAATAAGAAAATTTTGAGAAAAATTGAGAATCCTGAATAAATACTAAAAAAATGAACGTGATTAAAGCATTCGCTCTGTCAGCCACTATGCTGCTGGCAAGCATGTCTGCTCAGGCAGAAACCCAGACTTTAACGATCGACGGCACCAAGGGTAAGCTGGCTGCCATCATTCAAACCCCTCAGTTGGCACAGGGCGAGAAAGTGCCTATGGTCATCATCATGCACGGCTTCAGTGGTCGTAAGACAGAGAACCACCTGGCCATGATTGCCAACAAGCTGGAAGCTCAAGGCATCGCCAGCATCCGTTTCGACTTCTACGGACATGGCGAGAGCGAGGGTGAGTTCTGGCGTCATACCGTGCCATTGGAGATTGAAGATGCCCTGAAAGTGTATGAGTATGTACGCGACTTGCGCTATGTGAGCACCGTCAGCGTGCTGGGTCACTCACAAGGTGGCGTGGTAGCCAGTATGGTAGCTGGTAAGCTCGGTGCAGAGATCAAGAGTGCAGTGCTCATGGCACCTGCAGCCGTGCTGCGTGACGATGCCATCCGTGGCAGTACGATGGGCGCTCAGTACGATCCTCTGAATCTGGATGGTGAGTATATCGAGATGTTCGGTGGTCGTGCCAAGTTGGGAGCAGAGTACATCCGCACTGCCTTCTCCCTGCCTATCTACGAGACTGCCGCCAACTTCAAGGGTGCGCTCTGCGTGATTCATGGCACCGGTGATCGCACCGTTCCTTACACCTACGGCATCCGCTACGCCGAGCAGTCCCCCAATGCTGAGCTCTACATCCTTCCCGGTGAAGACCATGGCTTCAACAAGGACCTCGATCGTGCCACCGATATTGCCGTGGAGTTCTTAGCAAGGCAAGTGAAGTAAATTATTAGACGTTAAACATTAAACGTTAAACATTAACTATGCAGTATGAATCCGTCCGGAAGGAAATGGCGAAGCTGTAACGTTTAATGTTTAACGTTTAACGTTTAACGTTTCAAGCTCTCTGAGCCGCTGCTGCGCAGGATAAAGAATGGGATGCTCTCGGTAGGGATAATGTTCATTGAGGTAACCGCGGAGCTCATTGAGAGTGAGATCTGCGGAGAGGTCGCGGAGGAAATAGGCTGAGATAATATTGCCCATGTTGGCATCCACGATGCCCTTCTCTACAGCGGTGATATTCTCCAGCTGAAGTTGGATGCTACGCTCTACTTTCTGACGATCCGCCACACGGGTAGTGTCCGACAGTAGTTCTTCCCGATGCCGATAGTCACTGATGACATTCACCTGAAGGCGTAGCAACTGTCGATAATATTCATTGAATTTCTCGTTAAGTTCCGAACCTCTCACATAGTTGTTTTCCATATCTACGATGGTAGGCGTATCATCTATGATAAGGGTGGCATCCAGCTCGTGCCAACTATCCGAAAGATTGACAAACGTGTTCTCTGGCAACGTCCCCTCAAACTGGAAAGCCCCCTTGCTGGTAAAACAAGAATCCAGTACCTGATGCGTAGCGACATCCGACAGCAAGATATACCGCACATCCGCCGGTGCCGCCCCACTGATATGGTACGTCACCTGTCCCCTCACTGTAAAAGAAAACAGCAAGGAAATCAAAACACCGCATATTACACCCTTAATCAAATCCAAACTCTAAACTCTAAGCTCTAAACTCTAAGCTCTAAACTCTAAGCTCTAAACTCTAAACTAATTAAAAATCACCGTCTTATTCTTATACGTCAGGATCTTACGCTCGATATGCTTCTGCACCGCACGGCTGAGGACAATCTTCTCCAAGTCCTTACCCTTATTGATGAGTGTCTCAATGGTATCCTTATGCGTGATACGTACCACATCCTGCTCGATGATAGGTCCCGCATCCAGTTCCGTAGTGATGTAATGTGCCGTGGCACCGATAATCTTCACACCGCGCTCGAAAGCGGCATGGTAAGGCTTGGCACCGATAAATGCCGGCAAGAACGAGTGGTGGATATTGATAATCTTATGTCGGTAATGCTCTATCATTTCTTCAGAAATCACCTGCATGTAGCGCGCTAAGACGATGAAAGTCACCCCATTCTCCTGCAGCAACTGGAACTCCTTGGCCTCCTGCTCCGCCTTGTTCTCCTTCGTGATAGGCAGGCAATAGTACGGGATGCCGAACATCTCCGCTACTGGTCGCATATCCTCATGGTTGCTGATAATCAAAGGCAGCTCCACATCCCACTCCCCAGCGCTGAAACGTGCCAGCAGGTCGTACAGGCAGTGCGACATCTTAGATACGAAGATCGCCATCCTTGGCTTCTGATCCGAGAAATACAGGCGGAAATGCATGTCATATTTCTGGCCGTAGAGCGTAGCGAAGTAATCCTCAATCTTCTCTCGTGGGATGGTAAAATCCTTCAGTTCCCACTCTATGCGCATGAAGAAGATATTCTCCACACGATCCACGTACTGATCCAGATAAATGATATTTCCCTGATTCACCGTGATGAAGTTCGTCACATCCGATATGATCCCCGGTCTGTCAGGGCAGTGCAGCAACAAAATGGCAGTATTTTTCATTCCAAACTTTCAAATTAATTATAAAACGGCGCAAAATTACAACAACTTTCCCAAATTAGCAACTATTATTTTATTGAACGTTAAACATTAAACGTTAAACATTAAACGTTATCCACTATCCCTAAGCCATATATCTAAGATTCACCAACGGCAGCAACAGCCGACATGGAACAAATACCCAGGAGGGTGTGCCTGTTCTGGCACCCCCTCCTGGGTGTTTGTTGGCTACCAAAGCACAATGGTAGTTTACCTGCTGTCTTATTCCGAGAACTGCAGGCTAAGGGTTGATGTTCCACCAATTTCTATGGCTATGCGAGCGTCATCCAGGGCCCTGATGGTCGTGGTGGCATATGGAGTTTTGTTATAAATCGTAAATTTCACCTCCATCCCATCTTCCACGGTGGCATAGTCCTGGAATGAGCGATCGATGATATAATCTGCCAGCGGTCCGCTGTCGCCCAGATATCCTTCTGAGGGGCCATGGCCTTCCACACCGTTAAACTGCTTTCCAAACCATCCCACATAGGTGCCGCCCACATAGATTGACGATCCGTCGCTTGTCTGTCCGGCATCCAGGCATTGAGAGATGTTGGTTGTGAAGCTGTTGGCTTTGATGACGAAATACTGTCTGTTCAAGGCCAGCGTGGCTGTCTTGCTTTCTTCGCCTCGTTCAGGCGAATAGGTGGCCGTGATGGTAGCCGATATCGAGCTGGCACTCATGGTCTGAGTATAGTACACATACACGTTCTCGCCTGCCAAGGTGGGCGTGTAGGTATCGGTGAAGGTGTTGTCTCCCTCGGTCACCGTGATAGTAAATGTAGTTCCGGCACTTACAGCCTCTGGGGTCACGTTGAATGTCAGAGGCATTGGATAGTTCCTGCCATACAAGGTTGAGTTTTCATACGAGGTTCCCAGATAAGTGGTAGTTCCGTTGATCACTGTCAGGCTGGTGTCGTAGCTGAAGGCTGTAGGAATGTTCGTGAAGTCTCCGCTCGTGGTCTTGAACAAGTCCACGCTATTGGCCGCATAGACGGAGGTGGCACTACTATCCTCCGATGTCTTGAAGTAGCAGGGCACCACTTTGTAGGTCACCCCGCCCACGGTCTTTGTGCCAAGGGTGGCATATTCATCTTTTGTCACGATACGCGTGTATTGGAACGAGCTTTGTCCAGAGTCATTGGTGATGTTGGTGCCTACGTGAACTGGCAGTTCCACGCCGCTCGAGGCATCTGGGTAGATGGTTTTCTCTTCTGGCTCTATATAGAATGTCAGGGGGAAGAGCGCGTCATTGATACCCTGCGCTATGAGCAGGTTGACCGTGAATGCCGTTCCTTCGGATTTTGGTACATACTCGGGGCAATCCACCAGCAGCGCATACTGGTTGCGCAGCACCACGGTGATATTGCGGCTCAGCAGCTCTCCTGCTATTGTTGAGGTGAGCCCTGCGTCACTGATCTTCGAGGCCGACGCATAGATATGTATGGTGCTCGTCATTGCCTCAGTGGTAGGATTGTTCAGTGTCATGCTGATGGTTCGGTAGCCGTCGGAGTCGTCAGTGGACTCTAAGGTGGGACCGGCACTGAACAAGAGACCGTTAGAGTTGGTGAATTCCACCAAGTGGTTGGCGGTGATCCAAGAGGTACCACCGTCGATGGTATATTCATACTTATACTTCAGTACTTGCTGCAGCCCCGATGAGGTAAAGCAGTAGTAGGTATCGCTCACGTTGATGCGCTGGTTGCCTTCATACAACTCTGTCAAGCTGGAGGTGGCAGTAGAGGCCGACAGGTTGTTGCTGGCAGCGTGGCTGGCTGCCTCGGCCAGGGTGCTGTAGCCGTTGGCCAGCACTTCTTTGATGTTCACTCTGTATTCTATGTTTCGCAAGATGTTGTAGAACACCACGTTGTCGGTGGCATCCTGATACACCAAGTCAACCTTATAGTATGTTGAGGTATTTGAGCCGAACCTTCCTTTCACTATCAGGAAGGTCCTGCCTTGGATGCCATTACCGCTGGCATTGGGTGTCTCATACAGGTAGTAGGGGGCTGATGATGTCACTGTGGCCTCGCTGGCCGTGTTGGTGAAAGTGACACCTGCGGGAGAAGTTCCCTGATAGTTGGCTTGCAGTGTGCTGTAGGGCAGTTGCTCCTTGTTATTGTTGGTGAACGACACGAAGCTGCCGCTACCATAGGGAGCCACTGAGCCTCTCGTGGGTACGTTGACCACCGTGAACCCTTCGAGGGTGAAGTTTGATGTGTCACCGTTGCTTACGCTTATCTTCGCGAAGTTGCGCACCAGCGGCACGCATTCAAAGGTGGTGGGTGTCTGCGAGTTCCCGTCGGCATCGGTAGCGCCCTTGATGCCGTTCACCTCCAAGCGGTGCCAGTAGGCAGCCTGCCCATCGCTCGTGAAGAGCTGCTGCGCCACCATCGATGTCTCGGTGCCAAACTGATTGGCCAGACTGCTGATGGTGCTGGCTATGTTGTTGCTGCCCACGGCTTCGTCGAAGGCAATGAAGTGTATCACGCGCTTGGCGCTGGTGGCATTCAAGGTCACGGTGAACTGGGTGTCGGTATGGTCACCATGGGCGACGTTGCCACCGGGCGTGGCCTGGGCGGCCTGCACGAAGATGCCCTGTTCGTCATAGACCATCAGCCACAGGCTGAGCGACTGTTGCAGGTCATCGGTCATCTCACCCAGGGTGCGTGTCTGCGCCACGCCCGCTTCGGGAGCGCTCACGCCGAAGGTCAGTGTCACCTTGCCATCGTACTCACCTCCTTCTGTTTCGGGCACGCTGATCTCATCGGTACATGCCACCATGAAAAGTGCGGCAAACAGTATGTAAAATAGTCTCTTCATCTCTCTTTCTCGGTTTTAAATGATTTATGGCTCGGCATGATATTCGTTGATAGATGTTGCAGGTTCTTCGCCCCAGTACCAGATGTCATACACGCAACGAAGACCATTTGATCCTGTAGATGTAGTAAACGTTGCATTCTTGTTGGCGGTACTATAACCTGAAACTATTCTTCCGCTACTCGCCCAGTATTTCGTATTAGTTGCAAACAATGTTGTTATTACATTAAGAGACTGAAGACCATAGATGTAGCACAATTCAGCTTCAGTAGGCAAACGCCATCTGCCTGCAGGGTATCCAGCTTCTTGATAGGTAGCACATCTTGCTTTGGCTTGATCGAAAGTTCTCGTACCGCCAAAACTAGTATTATTGCCTTGCGGCGCAGTACGTCCCCATGCAGAACAAATGAGTAGGTCTGGAGCGATAGACTCGTTGTCTGAAGTCCCTTCCATAATGGTATTAAGGCTGCTCCAACTTCCATAAGTTGTTTGACTACTAGATGAGTTAGCTGTTACGATATACTGTCCTAAGCTGCTATTTAAAGTGGACGATACACGCGGATCTGTTAATTTGTAGGTAAATGTCTCATTATTAATTTTAAAAGATTCATCGTCCTCACGAAAGCTGGTAATAGTGATTCTTGTAAGTGATTTTTGGTTCAAATTATTTCCCGTATTTCCAGTTAAAGCTGTTACGATTGATCCATAATTGTTTCCTGCATCAACACTTGAATCGGTTCCAGTGGAAGTATCGGTTCCAGTGGAAGTATCGCTTCGGTTATAGCCAGTTTCAGATGTATTCCAACTTTGATTTGTTTGGTGTACTGCATTGGCCACATGTCCGAATCGCCCGTTTATAAAAACATTATCGCCATCCAAAATATTCGCATAGATGGCAGGATACTGCGTGAAGACCACAGTTCTATTCAGGCCAGAGGCATTCTCTATATATACGGTGATGTCGAAGCGGGTGAACATGCTCGAATTGATCTCGTGGGTCAGCCTGATCTGTCCATTGTCGGTATTGACACTATAGGTCACGGGCACTGGCGTGTTGTTTACGCTATAGGTGGTTAAGTTCACAGAACCGTCGAAGTCGCTGTTGTTGTTCACGGTGGTAGTGACGAAGGTCTGCAGTGCCTTGTATTCCACCTTGGTCACATAGGCTCTTACGATTTCATCGGAGCTTACGTAGCTTATGCTGTCTGTTTCCACATTGTTCATCGTCAGGGAGTCTTGCGCCACTATCAGATAGATAGCCTTGCTCAGCGACTCGTCCATGCTGACGCTTCCCCATTTCACGATAGAGTAAGTACAGCTGAGCTCTACAGGCTTAGGCAACTCGAAGCTACCCAACATGCCCACCTTGATGCTTATCTGGTAGTAGTAGTTCTCGTAATAGGTGCTGTTGGTTGCCGAAGTGTCTATCTGGTAGTAGGTCATGCGGGTACTGCCAATGTTGGCACCAGTGTTCAGATCCACCTGTTGCCATGGCACCACCAGAATCATGTACGACTCCTGATCCTCATAGCCCGAGCCTTCGTACCAGGTGGCCAGATAGGAGTAGAAGGGTATCTCGTGCTTGTAGTAGCCTGTGCTTCCGTCGGATGCCAACTGCCTCCATCCACTGTTCTGGGCCGTGAGGTCGAAGTAGCAGGTGTCGGTCACGTTGCCATTGCCGTCCTTGGTAGGCAGGTAGTGCATGCCCGTGTTTATCTGTGAGTGAATGTTCGACTTGTTCACGCCATTGAAGAACATCACATACATTCCTTCGGGCACCGACTTCCATCTGGCGGTCACCGTGCCGTTGTCATCCGTCTGCTCCACATATTCCTGCACCTCGGTTACTGTCAGCTCTATCTTCGCGGCATCGCGCGTCATCCTGATGATGTTTCCGCTCAGGGTCTTATTGTCGTCGGCTAATATGCTGAGTGTCACCTGCCCGCCACCATACATCACGAAGCTCTCCTGCGCGGCATTGGCACTCAAGCCTGCGGTCTGGAAAGAGGTGGTCTTCAGTGTCCCCAGGGTGGTGGTGCCAGTGGTGGGTGTCAGGCTCTCTGGCTGGTTGGCCAACACGTAGATATAGCATGTCTGCCCGTTGGTGGGTGTAGGGCCGAAGACGGCCTCAAGCTCGGCATTACTCAGGAAGGTATTATATACATGGGTGGTCCTGTCAGACAGCCCGCTCTCGCTGAGGTGCAGTTTCAGGATTTCCGTGTCGTCATTCTGCGTGAAGAAGTAGTAGTCAACCGTCTTGAACAGGTTCTCGTTCAAGGCATCATCACCCTCGGTCCTGGTTTGGGTCAGGTCTGTGGTGCTGAGCTGAATGGAGATGCCTCTGCCCGTGCCGGGCACGAAGTCTTCCGCTTCGTTGACGCAGGCGGATAGGCCTGCCATAAGGCAGAGCAGGCATCCTGCAACCCATCCTCTATGTATATGCTTCCTTATCATGTCTTGGTTCTCTTTCTTGTCTTAGTTCACAAATAATGTTTTTTAGATACTGCGCGAGATGATATACTCAAACTGCCGCACTTCGCGCGACTGGTCGCCCGTGGTGGTGCGCACGTAGAGCTTCAGGCGCACACGGTGTGTCACGTCGGTCGAGGCGGTGGAGATGATGAACCTCAGCGTTGAGGTCAGCCCTACGCTGCCAGTGGCCACCGAGCCTCCGTCCTCGAAGCTGATATAGTCGAGTGCGCCGTCGGTGAGCGGCACCAGCTCGGCAAGCCATTCCCACCCCTCTGGTGTCACCAGGGCGAACGAGCATGACGGTGTGTCGCCGCCGCTCACATAGATCACGGTATAGTCATTTCCGCCTATGGTCTCGATGCCCGAGTTGGTGGCATCCAGTGCGGGAGTCCATGCGGGTTCTCCGCCGTCGGCCCAGCTCACGGTCTCGGTATAGTTGACCTCGAGCGAGGAGTCTTCCCACGGCATGGTCTGTATCACCAGCGTCAGCTCTGCACCGGTCGCCGGCAGGTAGGCAAAGATGTTCACCTCCTGATTGCGCAGTAGGCCGGCCTCGTTCAGGGGAACTTGGAACGACGTGGTCTCCTCCTCCCCGCCTATCGTATAGCTGATGGAGACAGGCAGCGTGCTCACGCCGGTCTCACGCAGGTAGGTGATGTTCACCAGGGTAGCATTAGCTTCCAGCCAGTCTGGCTTGTCGGTGTCGGATACATCCGCGTAGACCGTTTTCAGTTGATACATCTTGGCGATTTCGGTAGTGGCATTTATGGTTGCCGTTACCTTGTCTTTTGAATATGTCGCGGTTTCATCGTTTGCGGTCTTTACCTCGGTGGCACTCTGCGCGGCCCATGCGGCAAGCGCCGCGTTTACCGAGGCTGAGCTGGCTGCCACCAGCTCATCTGTATAGGCCACCTCTTTAGAGAAGACTGCCTCGTTGCTCAGCAGCAGGTCGCTGGTGCCGGTGCCTATGGTGATGCCAGTGACTTCCAGTTCGTCGGCCCTGCTGTCTTGCGCGCAGAAGAAGCGTAGGCGCGACACCGCTCTTTCCATCACCACCCTAAATGGGGTCATGCTTTCCAGCAAATCAACGACGGGCACGCCCGTTACCACCCTGGAGATGGGCAGGCCGTTGCCAGAGTCACTGATGCTCCCGCCCGCTACTGAGAATTGGCTGGCATTGTCGGTGGTGCCTCCAAAGTAATTCACGGCTATGGACAATGACTTCAGTTGCTCTTCGGTAGTGGTCTCATCCAAGGCATCCTGGCCTATGCTGCTATAGTTGGCCAGGAAGTAGAAGTCGGCGGTCACCCCGTCTTCCTCTAAGTAGATCTTTGGGATGGCCAATCTGAGTGTCTTGTAGAAAAACAGCAAGTCTTCGGCACCTGTAGGGTCGTGGTCGAAATCCTTTCCTACGTATCCGAAGCGGCGGCGCACGGTTGTCCCGTCACCTTGCTCCACGTCGCCGAAAGCCCACACCTTCACGTTGTGTATGTGGTTCTCGCCGTTGGTGGCCAGTGAGCGTGTGGCGGAAAGCATCTCTTCGCCTGTATAGATATACAAGTTAATGTATTCCATTTCCTCATATTCCTCATAAGCGGACTGGACATCATCGTCTATACAAGCGGTGGCACACATCGCAAGGACACTCGCCAGCAGTATGTTTCTAAAAGACTTCATGTTCAAACATTATCGTTGTTTATATTTAAATAATAATCATCATCCCAGCGGGACTTCCTGGCTTATTCCAGGTGCCCACTCCAGCTGCACGCTCACGGCCACCTCCATATCGTCGGTGCGCACCGCTCCGCTCTCGTCCACGTATCCCTTGATGATTTTCAGCTGTCCGGCCCTGAGGGGTTTCTTCAGGCTGAGTATGGTCTGTGTGACGGTGCCGTCGGCCAGTGACACGTAGGCATGCACCTGCCACAGGACGCTCTCGGCCTCATCGGCCTCAAAGGGGGCGGTGGTCTCTGTCACGACGCGTGTGCCGGCGGGGTCTCTTGAGGGAAAGCTCACCGAGCAATAGACTTGCTCCGCACCGTCATCCACGGCTACCCGTGGCGCACGCACCATGGGGAACTTCTGGGCGAAGTGATACAGGCTGTCGGCCACGGTCATGCTGGTGGCGAAGCCGGTGGAGGCCACGCGCATGCCGGTCATGGTGGCACAGCGCACGGTGTCTACCACCAGGGCAGCCGAGCAGTTGGCCATGTAGAGGCTCACATCGAAGGTCTGTCCCTTGCTGGTGGCCAGCCGCATGGGCAGCCGGGCAGTGAACAGTCCCGTGCCGTGCGACGGAACGGTGTCGGCATCCTGTTGGCTCAGGGCATGCGTGGCACTGTCGCTGCCGCCCGTCACGCTCACGGGTCCGCTGTCGCGCACGTTGGCCAGCGCCGTGTGCAGGTAGGCATGCGGCGACAGGCGCATCGCATAGGTGGCCGACGTGGCATTCATCTCATGCTCGTCTGCCCGCTGAAGAGCGGTGCTGGCTTCGGCGTCGTAGAACGCCAGTCTCAAGTCTCGCCCATAGTCGCTGAAGATGTCCCTCAGGTGGTTGCTCAGGGCCTGCCGGGCATAGATGTCGGCTTCCGCTCCCAGCACGGTGTTCAGCTCGGTGCCCTCGTTGGTCACCAGGTGCATGTCATAGCGTGCCGTGAAGTCAACCTCGCAGTCCTCGTTGTCCTCGTTGATGCAGCCGCTCAGGGTGATGACCAGAGCCAGTCCGATGCTTCCCAATCTGATATGTCGCATGTCTCGTCTCAATCGTTGTCTCGTTATTGCTCCCCACCTCCTTGCCGCCCTTCCCCTATGCGGGGAGGGACGGCGTGGAAAGCGTGGATGTTGATATTCTTCTCTTATATATAGGGGGTGAACTTTAATTTTCACCCAGTGTTACGTCGAAGGTCAGGCCGTTTCGCCACTTCAGATCCACACTCAGACCCAGAGAGATTTGGGAAGAGCGCAGGTCGGGCACGGTGACGTAGGCAGACTGCAGAGAGTTCTCACCAATCACGAAGTTGGCTTCGGTCACGTAGTCCTGAATGAACACGCGCTTTGCCTGAATGGTGCTGCCATCGGTATCGTATGGGGGCAGTGACTGCTTATAGGCATCTGGCCACTCAATATCACCTGCGTTTGTTTGTGGATCCAGCTTACCGATGATGTAGAACGTGCCACCGTTGCGGATAATGTTGTCCTTTCCCCAGAAATCAACTCCGGTTTCGTTGCGGAACTCCAGCGCTATGTACACGGCCGACTGCTCGTTCACGCTCAGTTTTGGGTCATAGTTGTCCCAAACCATGGTATAGTTGGGGCTAGATTTTGCTCCGCCGGATTCATCATAAAGAGGAATGGCCGCGCTTGCTATGGCACCGTCATAAACCATTTGGCTGAATTTGGGTTCTGATGCCTTGGCTACATAGTTCCATCCCATCTCAGCCTCTTGTCCACCTACAACGACACCTGTCAGTGTGAATGGGCTCGTAGTTCCGTTTGCCACTATAATTGCGTCGTCCTCTACAGACTCATTTCTTGCCGCTTGAATGGCATTGTTGTTGTCATGCAGATATGGCGCTCCGTATCGTACGGTGGTCTTCAGCAGGGCAGTGCCATAGTTGATGTTTTCTTTCATGGCCACGCTGCGGGTGGTTGAGATCACATGGCCAAATGTCTGGCTCCAATCAGCGGTCCATGTGCCTTCCCAGTTGGTGGTACCGTTAGGATAGTCGTTGGTTTCATGCGCAATGTCTGATACACGGATAGGGCTGTTGCCGAAGTAGGTCAGCTCAGCGGGGTACATATAGTTGGCCACGTTGGTGGTTCCTCCACCCATGCCGCTCATTGGCAAGTCATCAACATAACTCCAAGTGTATATGGTGCTATTGGCATCTGCCTGCGTATTCGTCAGCTGTGCGGCTCCCATGGGGAGGCCATACGCTGTAGGGAAGTTGTTTAAGTTAGACACGCCAGAAACATCATTAGTATATCCAATGGCATTTGCCACAGTAGCAGTAGCTGCCCAAGGAGTTGTGGGATTATTTGGGTTGATAATGGAAGTGAGTATACTTCTGATACTTTGGGCAAAATTTTGAGCGACCTTCTCCTGGATGGATACAGGCGTAGCAGTTGACACCTTGTCGAGAATATCGTTAAGGTCGATCAACATGCGTCCGGTTGCGGCACCCGAACCTGCGCGGATTTCACCCGTATATACTGTGTTCAAGGCTACGTATGCACCTCCAAGAATCTCGCCGAGAGGACACATGGGAGTTGCTCCAGTCGCGTCAAGGGGAGCCTTGTCATTAACGACTAATTTGCCATCATCAATCTTCGCGAACTGATTCCAGTGTATCGTGACATGTTCTACTGTTATGTCGTCAGACGTATCACCTTGCGTGTTATGATCCCACTGAACAGTTGCATCATTTAATCCAGCAGTGTTGAGGTAGGTGAAAACAGCCGCTATCAAAGCCTGGGCATTATTGAATCCATCCTCATCATGCAATCGTGAGACGAGCTTGAAAGAGTTGTTTGAGATATCGCCATCTTCATCGACTTTGTACTCAATTTTACCTTCAGTGTCATCTGAGCCACTTTTGATGGCCTTTCCATAGAACAACAGCGTGTTGGTTGCAGTCGGAAGAGACAGTTCAAGGATTCGGTTGCTCGAGCTGTTTTCGTTATCTGAGGATGTCAGGTATCCAGCGGCCATTATCTGGCCGAATCCATACACCTTCTCGGCCGATGTGGCTTCTTTCACGTGATTACCGTCGCTGCTCATTTTATAGGCCATAAGTGTCGCATTGTCGATACCCCTGAAACTCTGGTTAAGGTCAGCCTGTACGCTGGATGCGGTCATACGGGTGGAGGCACTGTTGTTGGTAGCCACATTCAGCACCAGGTTCACTGGCACGTCGTCGCCCGTTAATTTGGCGCTGGGGGTGTTCCCCAGATCATCATCAGATGAGCAAGAAGTGAAGCTCATCGAACCTGCGAGAGCAATGACTCCCAACAGGGCAAGGAATTTAAAATTTTTCATTTAAATAACATTTAAGTTAGTAACTAATTTATTTCTATCTATATTTCTTTGCTTTATTTCAATCCTCAATCAATTGCCGTTAGTTTCCCAACAACCGCTGCATCTGGGCGATGGCATCGGCAGCCTCACTCATGCCGCCCTGCTGTGCCTGGCGGAAGAGGCTGAGGGCACCGGTGTAGTCCTTCTGCAGGGCCGCGAGCACGCCGCGGGCATACTGGGCATGGGCACTGTTTCCGGCCTTCTGCAGGCAGCCCTGTGCACGGCTTAGATCACCGCGGCTCAGGGCGTTCACGGCGGCGTTCAGGTTGGCCGTCTCATCCTGTGGGTACATGCGCAGGGCGGTATCCCAGACCTCGTTGAAGTCGCTGCTGCCGGCCTGGTACTCCTGGGCCGCGAGGAAGAACTCCTGCAAGGACAGCTTCTGCGGCTGGCTCTTCACCAGCTGCTTGATCTCGTCTATGTCGCTGAAGCCGCGGATCACGTACTCTATGCGGTAGTCTGAGTGGCGCAGGCCAGGGTAGACGTTCTGCAGCAGGTACTGGTAGTCACGCTGGTGGCGGCTCTTGATGCGCCACTCCATGGCGTCCGGCTCCAGACCGCTGTTGCGGATGATGTCCAGAATCTCGTCCCTGCTGCCCAGGTCGCTGGTCTCCAGGTAGGCCACCAGGCCGTCCCAGTCCTCGGCCACGTGGTCGGTCTCGTAGGCAGAGGCGGGGAAGTCGTAGAGCTCGGCCACGTAGTTCTTCAGCGCCTCGGTGCGCCCTGCCGCCAGGCGGTCGTTTGCCTGATAGCCGCCCTCAGGAGAGGCGAAGCCCTTGATGGTGATCTTCCGCACCTGGATGTCGGCATCGTTCCTCACGCTGTCGATGGTGTTCTGTATCTTCTGCAGCTCGGCGGCGTTGCCGCGGTAGTCGGGACGGATGTCGGTGCGGTTCACCACGAAGTCGATGAACGCCTGTCCTGAGAGGGCGCGGGTCTTCACAGCCTCCACCTGCGGCTGCAGGTAGACGAAGTGAGGCTGGTAGCCCACGTAGGCGGGCAGGGCCGATGCCACCACGTCGCCGCCTATCACGTCGCAGCATCCCTCCATCTCCAGTCGGAAGGCCATGCTCAGCGGGCTGTCCTTGAGCCAGCGCACGTCATTGGCGCTGAATGCGGAAGTGCGGTGAACCGTCTCCATCTCGCCCAGCGGCAGGTAGCTGCCCTCGTCCACCTTATTTAATATATGCGCGCGGTGCAGCTTCCGTGCGTTCTGTGCCCCGCGCCATACCTGCGGCTCCAGAGCCAGCGTGTCGGTAGGCGAGCAGAGCATCGGGGTGACTATGTAGCTGTAGTTGCTCTTCACGTCTTCTTGTGGAACGAGGTCGTAGTCCACCGTGAGCACGGTGCCGTCCGGGTTCCAGCGGGCGTTGGTCACCGTCTGCGCGCTGGCTCCGGCCGCCACGAGCAGCAGGAGAGCCAGTGGCCATTGACAATGGACAATGGACAATGGAAAATGGACAATTGACAATTGACAATTGACAATTGACAATTCCTTGCGGATGATATTTCTTATAGTCTTCATAATTCTCAATTCTAATCTCTAAACTCTAAACCCTAAACTCTAAACTCTAAATTCTAAGCTCTAATCTCTAAACTCTAAACCCTAAACTCTAAACTCTAAACCCTATTTAATCACATAAACGAAGTTCACGCTCAGGCGCGGCATCACGAACGCCTTCTTGTCGGTGCCCAGCTTGGCACCGCACTTGGCGCACTCATAGCGGTCGAACCACGTATACCCCACGTCGGCACCCACCTCGAACTCGAAGTTCCAGTGGGGGGAGAGCAGCCATGCGTGGCCGTAGCTGGCACCCGCCGCCACCATGTCGCCCTGTCGGCGCTCGGTCTTAACGGAGGGGTAGAGCCCGAAGGGGAACTTCACGTTGCCCACGTTGAAGTGGCTGTAGACGGCATTCACGGCGAGGAAGTCGCCCGCGAAGATGTCGCAGAACCAATAACGGGCCTCGGGAGACACGAGGACGTGCTTCCACTTCTTGTTGTCAGAGAACGTGAAAGGATTGTAGCCCGCGCTCAGACCCCCCGTCCAGTGGTCGGACATACGCCACTCGAA
>CALAEY010000021.1 GCA_937891085.1 uncultured Prevotellaceae bacterium
AGCTGCTGACTCAAGGCGACATCTATGCCCAGCGCCGTGCGCATGAACGGCTGGCTCACATCGCCAATGCATCACGCCGCACGGATGAAGCGCACCAGCACTTGCTGGAATACGAGTTGCTTAATGACTCCATAGAGCGCATCACTGCCACTGAGAGCATAGAGCAGATGAATGCACTTTATAATTATGAGCAGCAGACCATGGAAAATCTGCGCTTAGAAGCGAGGAGCCGACAGCTCTATTACTTCATAGCACTGCTCATCTGCTTGGCCATCATCTTGGTGCTAAGCTTCATAGTCTACCACCTACATGTGCAGAAGAAGAGGATACAAATGGAACAACTATACCACGCTGTGGCACAAGAGAACCAGACCTTCAAGGATGAAGAAGAAGCACGAAACCGCTGGAAGAGCGAAGCTCCCAACCTCATAAAGAATTCTGCTGTCTACAAGAACTTAGAAGAACTGGCTCTCCAGGCAAATAATCTTAGTCCTGAAGACTGGGC
The DNA here is from genome assembly GCA_937891085.1 of uncultured Prevotellaceae bacterium. GTDB lineage: Bacteria > Bacteroidota > Bacteroidia > Bacteroidales > Bacteroidaceae > Bacteroides. The sequence continues at coordinate 506 of CALAEY010000021.1, forward strand.
GGCTGTAGAAGAACTGCTGAACGAGGTCTATCCCTCCTTTATTCCCCATCTGCGAGCCAGCTGCCAGATGAGCGAGCGCGACTTTCATGCCTGCTGCCTGATGAAACTGAAGTTTTCGAACACCACAATCTGTATCCTCACCCCATTCAACTCTACTCAGGTATTGTCAAACATGTGCCGCAATCTGTATGTACGCATTCACGGCAAGAAAGGATCTACCGAAGACTTTGCCAACTTCATAGATTCATTGTAAATGTTTACTTTTTGTTACGTTCATTCTACTGCTTTTCCCAGCTAATGTACCTATCTTTAGCCTCAAAAACAGAGATATGGAAGTGAAAGAACATTGCTTGGGAATGGAAGGAGCCATGCGTGAAGCCATCACCCTGTTCCATGAAGCCCGGCATACGAAAGTCCCTGCCCAGCAGGCAATGGCCGAGCAGACATTAGAAAAGATATTAGACCAATGTGATGCAGGGCTCAGTTTCTCGTATGCCGATGGCCTATGCGGCATCGGTGTGGGCATAGAATACTTGTTGCAGGAAGGTTACGTAGATGGAGATGCCAATGAAGTGCTAAGTCATTTTGATGCCTTACTTTTCCGCATCATTACAGCACGTCCGGCCATAGACACCAGCATAGCCCATGGCATGCTGGGCATAGCCTACTACCTCTACTACCGACTGAAGGCACAGTCCACTTCCGATGCCCCGCAAGTGCTACACCTCAAAGAGCATCTTATCTATCTGATAGACTGGATGGGTGATGCTCTGCAAGACCCTGCTAAAGATAAGAACCTCTATGAGTTTTGGTTTATCCTCGTGCTACTGCTACAATTAGATGTATTCAATGCCAAAATACTGAATCTATTGAATTACTGTGGAAAGGAAATAGCCCTATGGAAGAAATAAGTGTAGTGATACCCATTATGATCAACTATCCTAACCGTAAGCAGAACGTAGAGTGCGTAGTGAACTACCTGCTGCGTTATCCCTACCTCCATATAGATGTACTGGAAGCAGGTAGGGACAGGTTCCTACATCTCCCTGCCCATCCCAGGCTAAGATATACTTACGTTCCAGACGATGCCCCCGTGTTCTATCATACCTATTACCGCAACCGTTTATTACAGCAAGCCAAATATCCCATCGTAGGCGTGTGGGATGCCGATGCCATCGTGTCAGAAGAGCAATTCTTAGCTGCCGCAGATTACATACGCAGGGGCGCAGTGATGTGCTTCCCATACGATGGTGACTTTCGCTACCTCAGCAAAGCAGAGAGTCAGGCTGTCAGAGCCGACCTGAACCAGCTTCGCCCCGACAGCGGCACACGTGCCATGGGTCGCCCTTCCGTAGGTGGCATCTTCTTCGTGAATCGTGATATCTATCTGCGTTGGGGTGGCGACAATGAATGCTTCTATGGCTGGAGTCCTGAGGATGCCGAGCGCGTCAAGCGCATGGAAATCTTGGAGCTTCCTATTGCCCGAACTTCAGGTAGTCTCTATCACCTCTTCCATGAGCGTGACCAGATAGAAACTCCAGACGAGTTAGCACGTAGCTACCGCAACCGCAAAGCCCTGATAGATGTCTGTCATCTCAGCAAGTCAGAATTGGAACACCTTATTATATATAGAGAAGGGATGTTCAGCTATATGAAGCGGTGGTGAAAATAAAAAACGCCCTAACAAGCCAAGTCTAAAAAGGCTTGATAACCACCAATACCTACGTAACAAAAAGGTAACAAAGAAAATGTTTACTTATTGTTACGTTATTTATTTCCGTTTATATGTACTAACCTTTATCTTTGTTCTCGTGCAAGCGCACAAAACAACCTTTCAATGTTTAACATAAAATTTAATGCAAATATGAAGAAGACTTTTTTATTGATTTTTGGTTTAGTGCTCAGTTCCCTATGCTTTGCCATTGAAGAGCCGGTAGATTTGACTATTGAACCCGAAGAACAGACTGGTCCAGGACACCGCTCCCCAGCCCTGCTGCCAAGTTTGACTTTTGAGGACAACTACCTCTATGTCTATGCACCTTATTATATAGAGAGCATGACGGTATTGGTGAAAGATGACACGGGCAGTGTGATTTACACTTACACAGCCGCAATGGCTGTTGGTAGAAACACCATCGTTCTGTCGGACATCGTGAGTGAAGAAAAGTACAGTGTGGAGCTGCTGTTTGGCAGCTGGCATCTCACGGGCCACTTCTAAACATTGACGCATAATCATTCTCGCATGAAACACCTTTACATTTTCGACATCCCCAGTAGTTCTGCTAATAACGGCATTGGCACCTACATCAAGCAAGTGGTAGAGATGGTTAGGCGATGGAAAGATTTTCAGGTCAGTATGATTATGCTTCAGACCAATGCAGAAGCGTTTTTTGTGGGAAGCTATAAAGGGATGGAACATTTCTTCTTTCCTCAAAGTAGTTCTGCATACTATCAAGACACCTCCGAGGAAGTCTGCAGTGCGTTGGTCTGCCATGTTGATGATAGCAAGGAGACTGTTTTTCTTTTGAACTATGCACCTTGTGAGAAGCTATTGACTGCTCTGAAAAAGACTTTTCCAAAGTCCACATGTATCTTCGTGATACACGATATGAGCTGGACGAAGCCTTTTATGGGGGATGTGGAGGCATTTAAGGCATTTGCAAGTAGGAAAGATAAGGCTGTAGAACAAGAAAAGCTGTTGAGCAGCTTCTTGAGGGAAAAAGAACAATTTGCTATTGCAGATAAAGTTGTCTGCTTGTGTGAAGATACTTTAGAACTTCTTACTACGGTATATGGAGTTCCAAGTAAAAAGGTTTTCCTGATTCCTAACAACTCAGAGATAAGGGATCCACTTTCGATGCGTGAGAAACAGAAGATAAGGAAAGCCAAGCATTTAGGCAGTGAGAAGATTCTGCTGTCAGTAGGCCGCATTTCCAAGCCTAAGGGGTTCTTTGATTTTTTAGAAGCATTCAAGCAGTTATTAGATCACGGGTATAATGTCCGCTGGGTTATAGCAGGTGACTTATGCAACGCACCACCTTTCCTGAAAAAGGCAGGGAATGCCATAACCAAAATAACACTGACTGGGATTTTGGAGGCTGAAGAACTCTATCAGTGGTATCAAATAGCTGATATCGGAATCATTCCTTCTTATTTCGAACAATTCGGATATGCGGGATTAGAGATGATGACTAACAAACTTCCTATCGTAGCATCCGATGGCTTCGGCGTACGATGTATGTTTAGTGAATGTGAGAATGCTTTGGTAGCAACGTTAGGAGAAGGGGAAACCTATTATCAAGAGATGCTTTTTAAACGTACCGCTGAATTATTGAAAGACAAACCTCTTCAAAAACGATTTAAAAAGAATGGCCTATTGGTATTGAAAGAAAGATACAACAGATTGTTATTTGAACAAGAATATAAGCAATTGCTGATATAAAGAAAAAGCATAAAGAATTATCTTTATATGAGAGGTTGTAATATTTAGTTTTAAACTTTTAAATTGTATGTAATTATGAAGAAAAATTTAGAAATTAAGTTGAATCAGCTGAGTAAAGCTGAGTTGAGTGAAAAGGAAATGAACCGCTTGTTAGGTGGTGATAATTGCTGTATTTGTGGTTGCAAATATGCAAATTATGGAGGATCGAGTGATATGGCTAATGGACAAGCTAATTATGCTGGAGGGGAAAGCGGGTTGTATTCTCCTGGAGGTGGCTCTGTCGCATTCGGTAACGATGCTTAACTATTTCATGGTGTCATATAAATGGCACCATAATTTTCATTTGTTATTTAATCCTTAAGAATAATCTCAACAATTATGAAACCCCTTGTTTTTAATATCCTATCATTCTTTATAATTTGGGGATGTTCCCATCATAATAGTGAAGCGAATACTGCAGATAATGGATTAGGTATTATCGATTTGAATAATAGTGTAGTTTCTACAAACAACCTATCTCTCAGCGATGCAGCCTCACAGGTTAAAATCGTGAAGTTAGAGACGTCCGGCAAATCATTGCTTTCCAATATAGATAAGCTTCAAGTAACAGATAATGATATTTGGATTAAGCATATGCGTGATCAACATATCTATCGATTTTCTCATGATGGTAGGTTCTTGAATTTAGTAGGGGAAGTGGGACAAGGACCTTCAGAATATATTAGTGTTTGGGATTTTCTTGTTGATGATAAATCAAAAGAAATATATGTAATTTCACCTATTCAAAGCATCAAGGTATATGGCTATGATGGATATTTCAAGCGAGAAGTAACGAGCAAATTCTTTCACCAACTTTTTTCCGCAAACTTGGGTAAAGTTATTAAGTATAATAATCAGTTCATGTTAAGCCAGAATCTTCCTGTTACAATGAATAGATTCGATATCTCCACAGATTCTCTATGGTCTATAGCCTTGGTAAATGAAAAGTTTGATAAAACAAAAATATTCAAAAATCCTATTCATAAGGGAATAGAAGTTGAACTGATAAAAAATCGTGTTGGTGAAACTACGATGAATTATAATAACGAACTTTCCACTGAAATAGATTATAACCAAGGCTTATTAACCTTCAAATTGCCAGGTACGGACACCATCTATATCTTTGATGAAATACAGAAAGGACTGAAACCATTATATGCCATTTCAACTAACGAAAAAAAAGGGAACTATGCAGAAATAAATAAATGGGTGAAAGACAGAAAAGACTTTGACTATTTCACCATTGCCAGTTACATCCCAACAAAAGATTATATCTACCTTGTATGTAGTAAAGGAGAAGAGGTTTATACCTATTGCTATGATAAGAGGAACTCTTCTGTAAAAAAAACAAGAAGACAAGAAAAAATAGTAGAGAGGCGAAATCCTTATATGGATATGTTCGGCAAACCTCATCTTAGGTTGCCACGTCCTTTTATTCTTACCAATGACATCACAGGAGGAGACTTTGAAATGAATTATCGTTCTTTCGGTAAATTCTGGGTACAAGTATTAAATCCAGGTTCTTCGGATTTTGAGAAATACGTAGCAGATCTCAAGAAATCTTCTGATGCTCCTCAAAAACAGCAATTACTTGATGTCATCGCCAAAACGAGGGAAGATGATAATCCGATATTACTAATAGCAGTATTAAAATAGAATGAATAAATTATGAAAGAAAAATTAAAAATTAAACTGAATCAGCTGAATAAAGCTGAGCTAAGTGGAAAGGAAATGAACCGCCTTTTAGGTGGTGATCATTGTTGTATTTGCAGCTGTGCTCACATTGGAAATCTAACTATGGCCTATGGCGTTGACAATAATGTAAGTGGTGATAGTGGTTATTCCGATCCAGAAGGTGGCTGGGGAAACGGTAGCTTTGGTTAACTTTTTAGGATGGTGACAGAATAATGTAAAAAGTAAAAAAGTGACGTTCTGTCATCATCCTTCAAAACAAAGGATTGAACATCTGCTTATTGATTTTGAGAAAATCCAAGAAAAGTATGAGAAAGGAATTGCTATATAATATTTTTCAAATGTGCTTGACCATATTCTTACTATTATCCTGTCAGTCAAAAATCAGCCAATCAGAATCATTAATGTCTTGCCCTGTTGTTGGAGTAAAAAATGCGATAGATAATGCCGTTGATTCGCTGATAGTTGTGGATTATAATAATTTCGACTTCGACCACCCCATAGACTTTCCACTCAGTGAATTCTGCGACTATGAATTGGTGAAGTTGGAGAACAGCACTAAGGAGATGATGGTGGGTCCTGGTCGTTTCTATGTCTTTGGCAACTATATGACTTGGAGAGATCCGTATGGTCACAGAGCGCTGGTCTTCGATAGGCAGGGAAACTATATACGCACGTTTATCGACAGTCAGGGGCCGGAGGGCTTTGAGGGTTTTTGTTCCTCAATCCATGTTGATGCGGAAAATGAAGAGTTATATGCTATTCTACGACGAAAGACTAAGGTATACAATCTAAAAACGGGTGAATATGTAAAGAGCATCGACCATGAGAAAGAAATGCGCTTGCCCTTAATGATAACGATGCAGGACAAGCTACTCTTTGTACAGGCTCCTGGGCAAATGGAGTATTTAAAGAAAGATGCTATCTGGCAGACAGATAAGGAAGGGAACCAGGTGAAGTCTATCCCTTCTTCCTTTTTCTGGAATATGGATTTAGTGAACCATCAGTATTTTGAAGATTTCTGGATGTCGTCCTTTCCGCTCATTAAGCCTTCTGGTGAGGACTATTTTCTGTTTTCCTTGAATAACCGCTATGCTATATGTGATACGACCTATCATTACTATCCTGCCACCAATAGGATGGTGCCTGCTACCACGATGAAGAACCCTTATACAGAGAATGGAGGATTTTATACGCAGGAGGAAACTCCTACTTACTATACGGCCTATTTCACAGAGATGGTCTCTGGCACTATTCAGTTGGATGGATACGGGGATCGTATCACCAAGCGTGTGATGGTGGATAAGAAGACTCTCAGGGGCAGTTCCGTTCATCTCTGCTTAGACAAGCTTGGTATGATAGATATCACCGCAGAGTATGCCCAGACTTTCTCAGGAGACTTTGCGTTGAACCTATCGCCCGACCGTCTGCAGCAACTCATTGAGGAACGCCTCAATAAAGGTGGCCTTGACGACAAGGAACGGCTGAAGCTCCGCACACTCTATGACTCTATAGATCCAGATGATAATAACTATGTGATAGTGGGAAAACTGAAATAAAAGTATAATCTTTTTATGATTATCCGCAATTAGCCGACCAAAAATTGG
>CALAEY010000022.1 GCA_937891085.1 uncultured Prevotellaceae bacterium
CCACAACCTTCTGATCCGTAGTCAGATGCTCTATTCAGTTGAGCTACGGAACCAATCCGTTTTCGTTTAACGGCTGCAAATTTACGCACTTTTTTTGAATTAGCAAACCTAAGAGTGACTTTTTTTGCAAACTTATTTTATCAACTTCAAACTGCGTTTTACGAAATTTGTCAAGGCTTCACCCTTAAGCATTCCGTTTTGCAATAAAGCTAAATCAATTAACTGACGAATAATCTGATTGTTAGCTGCATAGTCTGCAAACACCTTATTTTTCTGCCCATTCAAATTATCCAAGCGTTTATCCAGGTCTGAAAGTGTGTCTTTCTCTGCTTGAGGAATATCCTCTTCTTTCTTTCCCTTCTGACTATCCTTGATAGAAGAGCGCTGAGCTTCAACCTCAGTTATCTCAGCTAGGATAGGAAAGAGTGCTTCTGCACATTGGCTTTCTTCGTCAGAAATGACCTCTTTTATCAAACTATGATCCGTATTCAGCATGAGATTGAACATGTCAGGCATCTCTCCATAGAAACTCATACCTGCCTGAATATTAGCCATTTCCTTCATTCTTCGCATGTACTCGCTTTGCGTGAGAAGCAGAGGATCCCCAGCTTCACCCATAGCTGCAGTCATTACGTTGAATTCCACCTTATCTATCTTTGGCAGTTGACTCTTGAATATCTCCGTCAAAGCGGATTGCTTAGTGGCTTCCAGAACATCAATCTTCTTTTCTTCCTTAACTATCAGATTGTCAATGATATCGCTATCAACGCGTGTGAAACGGCATTTCTCAAACTTCTGCTCCAGCATGCTGACAACAGCGATGTCAAGTTGACCATCCATCAACAAAACGCTATAACCTTTATTCTTCGCTGCGTTGATGTAGCTATACTGCTCTTCCTTGTTGTTGGCATAGAGGTAAATCAAGTTGCCTTCCTTATCAGTCTGGTTGTCCTTAATCAATGTCTTATACTCGCCATAGGTGAACTTTTCCCCATCAGTGTCTGTGAACAAGGCAAAATCTTTGGCTCTCTGATAGAAATCATCTTGTGTAAGCATGCCGTAATCCATGAAAATCTTCAGGTCGTCCCATTTTTCCTCGAATTGCTTACGGTCTTTCTTGAAGATGTCATTCAGACGATCTGACACTTTCTTCGTGATATAGGTGGAGATTTTCTTCACATTGGAATCACTCTGCAAGTAAGAACGTGATACATTCAGAGGAATATCCGGAGAATCCAGTACACCATGAAGAAGTGTAAGGAAATCAGGTACTATACCATCTACAGAATCAGTCACATATACCTGATTGCAATACAACTGAATCTTATTCTTCGTCAGTTCGATATTGTTCTTGATCTTAGGGAAATAAAGCACGCCCGTGAGATGGAACGGATAATCCACGTTCAAATGAATCCAGAACAGTGGTTCATCGGACATAGGATAGAGCTTGCGATAGAATTCCTTATAGTCTTCATCCTTCAATTCACTTGGCGTACGTTTCCAAAGTGGGTTGACATCGTTGATGACATTATCTTCGGATGTTTCCACCTGCTTGCCGTCTTTCCATTCTTTCTTCTTGCCAAATGCAATAGGAACAGGTAAGAAACGACAATATTTCGTCAGCAAGCCAGAGATGCGTGATTCTTCAAGAAACTCTTTACAATCATCATCTACGTAGAGAATAATGTCTGTACCTCTTTCTGCCTTATCAACATTCTCAATAGTGAACTCAGGACTTCCATCGCAGGTCCATTTCACGGCTTGAGCGCCTTCTTTGTATGATTTAGTTACGATTTCCACTTTCTTTGCCACCATAAAGGCAGAATAGAAACCTAAACCAAAGTGCCCGATAATGGCATTGGCGTCGTTTTTATACTTCTCCAGGAAATCGTTGGCGCCAGAGAAGGCGATTTGGTTGATGTATTTATCTATTTCCTCTGCTGTCATACCGATACCCTTGTCTGAAACGGTGATAGTTTCTTTGTCCAAGGCGATTCTGACGGTAAGGTCACCCAGTTCTTCCTTGAATTCGCCCATAGAGGCAAATGTCTTGAGTTTCTGAGTGGCATCTACTGCATTGGAAACCAACTCTCTTAAGAAAATCTCATGATCACTATACAAAAATTTCTTAATGACGGGGAATATGTTTTCCGTTGTTACCCCAATATTACCTTTCTGCATAATATATAAGTTTTATAATTGTTCTACTAATTGTTTGCAAAACGTATGCCAGTCGTTGTATTTACTGACATTTTGTCCGTGTTATCTCACTTTTCCTCAAGCACAGGGGCTTCTTGTTTAGTGAAATCAAGGCTGTCTTTCTCCTTATTATGGCTTACCACTATGGTGTCACCTTCAGAAACATTGCCGTTGACAATGATTTCAGAGAGACCGTCTTCCAAATAGCTTTGGATAGCACGTTTCAATGGACGGGCACCAAACTGTACGTCATAGCCTTTACTTGCTATGAATTTCTTGGCTTCTTCGTCAATGTCCAACGTGAAACCAATGTTGCTTACACGTTGGTAAAGTCCCTTTAGCTCTATATCGACAATCTTCACGATGGCATCCAGTGAAAGCTGATCAAACGTGATGATCTCATCGGTTCTGTTCAAGAACTCTGGAGCGAATTTCTTGTTCAAAGCCTTCTGAATCACGCTGCGCGAATACTCCTTATCATCTACGCGCTTTTGAGCAGTGAAACCTACACCGGTACCAAACTCCTTCAGTTGACGCGTACCGATGTTGGATGTCATGATAATCACCGTGTTCTTGAAGTCCACCGTCTTACCATAACTATCTGTCAGCCTACCTTCATCCATTACTTGAAGCAGGAGGTTGAAGATGTCTGGATGTGCTTTCTCGATTTCATCTAGCAGCACGATAGAGTAGGGCTTACGGCGCACTTTCTCCGTCAGCTGACCACCTTCTTCATATCCCACATATCCAGGAGGAGCTCCGATAAGTCTTGAAACGGTGTACTTATCCATATACTCACTCATATCGATGCGGATCAGCGCGTCAGTAGATCCGAACATGAACTTAGCCAACTGTTGTGCCAGATAGGTTTTTCCTACACCTGTTGGACCTAAGAACATGAACGTTCCGATTGGTCTATTAGGGTCTTTTAGACCCACACGACTACGTAAAATAGCCTTTGTAAGTTTCTCTATTGCAGCATCTTGTGCGATGACTCTTGACTGTAGTTCTTTCTTCATACCTGCCAGTTTCACCTCTTCGGCTTGAGCCATACGCTGCACAGGAATGCCAGACATCATGGAAACCACATTGGCAATCTCTTCTTCATCCACCACTTTGCGGTCTTCCTTCAATTGGGCTTCCCATGCGGCTTGCATGTCTTTCAGTTGAGACATAAGCAGTTTCTCACGATCACGATAGCCAGCTGCGAGCTCGAAATTCTGCTGTTTTACAGCTAAGGTCTTCTGAGCACTGGTTTCTGCAATCAGGCGTTCCTGCTCTTCGATTTCCTTCGGAGCTTCGATGTGTGTGAGATGCACTCTTGAACCAGATTCATCAAGCGCATCAATAGCTTTGTCAGGGAAGGAGCGATCTGTGATATAGCAATCTGTCAGCTTCACGCAAGCCTCCAAGGCAGCGTCAGTATAGGTCACATTATGGTGCTCCTCGTACTTACCTTTTATATTACGAAGTATCTGCAGCGTTTCTTCTGCAGTGGTAGGCTCCACCATCACTTTCTGGAATCTACGCTCCAAAGCCCCGTCTTTCTCGATGCTCTTTCGATATTCATCGATGGTAGTGGCGCCGATGCACTGAATCTCACCACGCGCCAAAGCAGGCTTCAGCATATTGGCTGCATCCATGCTTCCCGCAGCACTTCCTGCACCTATGATAGTGTGAATTTCATCGATGAAAAGGATGATTTTTGGATTTTTCTCCAATTCGCTGATGATGGCGTGAAGGCGCTCCTCAAACTGGCCGCGATACTTAGTACCAGCTACTACAGACGACATGTCGAGCATCACCACGCGTTTGTCATGAAGGATTCTGGACACCTTCTTCTCAACGATTCTGAGGGCCAATCCTTCTACGATAGCCGATTTTCCTACACCTGGTTCACCTATAAGGATAGGATTGTTCTTCTTCCTACGGCTCAATATCTGTGCCACGCGTTCTATCTCACGCTCACGGCCAACCACAGGATCCAATCTTCCTTCGGCAGCAGCCAGTGTGATGTCTGATCCGAACTTATCTAAAGCGGGGGTATCAGAAGCTGATTTCCTAGATTGCTTTTGGGCGAAATTTACCGATGAATTGGGCGATTTTTGCGAATTACCATAGTTCTCATTCATCTCATCGTCAGCATCTTCTTCATCGAAATCCATGCCGTCCATCGGACTGGTTGGCTTCAAAGAGAGCATGTTGAATACGTCCTCATAATCCACCTGATTGTCAGTCAGAACAGTGGCAGCCAGATTGGTGCGATGCTTCAAGATGGCCAAGAGCAGATGCTCAGAGTCCACTTTCGGGCTCTTCAGCAAGCGTGCCTCAAGGATACACATCTTCAGAATCTTCTGGGCAGTTTCAGAGAAAGGAATATCGGCATCGGGAGCCAAGGAGGAATCCTGGGCTTGCGTGAGGTAACCCTCCAACTTTCCCTTCAGTTGGCGGAGGTCAATATGAAAATTTGTCAGTATATCGATGGCCTTTCCTTCACCGTCGCGCAAGATGCCCAACAGCAAGTGCTCAGGACCGATGTACTTGTTTCTCAGTCTGTTAGCTTCTTCCTTACTATAGCTGATAATTTCTGATACTCTTTGTGAAAACTGATTGTTCATTTTCAAAATCCTTTGTCTTAATGTCATGCAAATATAATATATATTCCACTTAAAAGCAAAACTCGTGCCAAAGAATGGGATAAAACAAAATATTTAGTGTACAATAAATTTATCGTGAAGGAAAACGTCTGGGATAGTGTACTAAAGTTTAGACAGCACTGCTGTCTGTACAATCAGCACTGGTGTCTGTACAAACAGCACTGGTGTCTGTACAATCAGCAGTGCTGTCTAAACTTTATCTAACTAGGAAAAAAGTTTTTTCCAGTTAGAAATTAAATTTTGCCTGCTTAACGGCAGATTTTTCGTAAACCGATGCAGTATTACGCCTCAATCGCTTATTATATAAATAAAAGGTGCATTTTTAGCGAAAAAGAAACTTTCATGGCAAAAAGTTTTCGTATGTCGCAAAAAAGCCGTACCTTTACATGGTTTTTTGAAGAACCATTGTTTATTTTAAAAAAAGGATTTGTAAATGCTTGAACAAGACAAAATTATCAAGATAAACATCGAGGACGAGATGAAGTCGTCGTACATCGATTACTCTATGTCTGTAATCGTGGCGCGTGCTCTTCCTGATGTGAGAGACGGCTTTAAGCCAGTGCATCGCAGAATTTTGTATGGAATGATGGGCATCGGCAACACCTCCGATAAGCCCTATAAGAAATCTGCCAGAGTAGTGGGCGAGGTGCTCGGTAAGTACCATCCACACGGCGATTCTTCAGTTTATGGTGCATTGGTGAGAATGGCTCAACCTTGGGCAATGAGATATTGTCTGGTAGACGGTCAGGGAAACTATGGATCTGTTGATGGTGATGGCGCTGCAGCCATGCGTTATACAGAGTGCCGCCTCCAGAAGATAGGTGAGGACATGATGCAGGATCTGGAAAAAGATACTGTAGACATGCAGAATAACTTCGATGACTCTCTGCAGGAGCCAACCGTGATGCCGACGCGCATTCCAAACCTGCTGGTGAACGGAGCTTCTGGTATCGCCGTAGGTATGGCAACCAATATGCCGACGCACAATCTGCGCGAAGTCATCGATGCTTGTGTGGCGTACATTGACAATAATGACATTACCATAGAGGAACTGATGGAGTTTGTGAAAGCGCCTGATTTTCCGACGGGTGCGTTCATTTATGGACTCTCTGGCGTACGTGAGGCTTACCTCACAGGACGCGGAAGAGTGCTGATCAGAGCACGCGCCAATATAGAGGATGCTGGCACGCATGACAAGATCATCGTTACAGAGATTCCTTATGGCGTGAATAAGGCAGAACTCATCAAGTCTATCGCCACTCTGGCTAATGAGAAGAAGATAGATGGCATTGCCAATGCCAATGATGAGTCTGACCGTGAAGGTATGCGCATCGTCATCGATGTGAAGCGTGATGCCAATGCAAACATTGTGCTGAACAAGCTCTATAAGATGACGCAGTTGCAGACTTCTTTCAGTGTGAACAACGTGGCTTTGGTTCATGGCCGTCCACGTCTGCTCAACCTGAAGGACATGATTAAGTACTTTGTGGAGCATCGCCATGAGGTGGTGATCCGTCGCACAAAGTATGATCTGCAAAAGGCAAAGGAACGTGCGCATATCCTTGAGGGACTGATCATTGCGTGCGATAACATTGATGAGGTGGTTCACATCATCCGCGCAGCGAAGACACCTGCAGATGCTATGCAGGGCTTGATGGATCGCTTCGCATTGGATGAACTTCAGGCACGTGCCATCATAGAGATGCGCTTACGCCAACTCACTGGATTGCAGCAAGATCAGCTTCATGCAGAGTATGAAGAGTTGGAGCGCATGATAGCTTACTATGAGCAAATCCTCTCCGACGATGAGCTTTGCAAGAAGGTCATTAAGGATGAATTGATAGAAGTTAAGGAGAAATACGGAGATGACAGAAAGTCGGAAATCGTTCCGTTGTCAAAGGATTTCAATCCTGAAGACTTCTACAGCGACAATGAAGTGGTGATAACCATCTCACATCGTGGTTATATCAAGAGCACGTCGCTCAGCGACTTCCGTTCACAGAATAGGGGAGGCGTTGGCTCTCGAGGCTCAGATACGCGCGATGATGACTTTGTAGAATATATCTATCATGCCACGATGCACAACACCATCATGTTCTTCACGCAGAATGGTAAGTGCTATTGGCTGAAAGTATATGAGATTCCTCAGGAAGGCAAGACTTCTAAGGGACGTGCTATTCAGAACCTGCTCAACATAGAGCCTGGAGATTCTGTGAACGCATTCCTGAGAATCAAGGACTTGAGCGATGAGGAATACAATGACACGCACTATGTGGTGTTCTGTACCAAGAACGGTATCATCAAAAAGACCAAGCTGGCAGAATACTCACGTCCGCGCCAAAATGGCATCATAGCCATAAACATTTTGGAAGGCGACCGTGTCATAGATGTCAGATTGACAGAGGGCAACGATGAAATCATCATGGCCAACAGAAACGGTCGTGCCATCAGATTCAACGAAGATGCAGTCCGTCCGATGGGACGCACGGCAACTGGTGTGAAGGGTATGGAGCTCGACAAAGACGGTAGTGACGAAGTGGTCGGAATGATTTGCATCAAGGATCCAGATGCAGAAACCGTATTGGTGGTTTCTGAACAGGGATTTGGAAAGCGTACGGGTGTAGATGACTACAGAAAGACCCATCGAGGCGGTAAAGGTGTCAAGACATTGAACATCACCGATAAGACGGGTAAGCTTGTTTCGCTGAAATCCGTTACAAATGACAATGATTTAATGATTATTAACAAGTCTGGTATACTGATTCGTGTAAAAGTTGCTGATATTCGCACGATGGGAAGAGCCACTCAAGGCGTGAAGCTCATCAACCTTGAGAAGCGAGGCGATGAAATCGGTTCAGTTTGCAAAGTGCCTACTGATGTAGAGGAGGAAGAAGTGATGGCTGAAGGCATGGAAGCAGAAGATATGGATTTCACAGGCGTTCAGAATCATGAGGAGAACGATCCTGACCTGACTAACGAGAATGAAAAATTGAGTGAGGAATAAAATAGAAAACAAGAACAATTAATTTAATTTTTATCAGTATGAAAAAAGTATTATTTACAATGGCTATGCTGGTTGCTGCCAGTGGAGCTTTTGCACAGCAGAGTGCTATCAAGGAGGCTAAGAAGCTTATGAAAGGTAGCTTTGGTGCCGCTGAAACAACTCTTGCTCCTGCTCTGACTAATCCTGAGACAAGAGATTTGGCAGAGACTTGGGATGTGGCTGGTAACATCCAGAAGAACTGGTATGACAATGAATACAAGAAGAAAGTTCTTGGTCAGCCAGCTGATGAAGCTCAGATGTACACCAGTGCTCTGAAGGCTATCCAGTATTTCTTCAAGTGCGACGAACTTGCTCAGAGGCCAGATGCTAAGGGCAAGATTAACAACAAGTTCAGAAATGCCAATACCAAGGCTGTTCTGGAGCTGCGCAATAGCTTGATCGAGGGTGGTATCCAGTTCTTCAACAACTACAATCAGTCTGATAGTGCAGAGGATGGTAAGAAGGCTGTTGAGTTCCTGGGTGGTTATGCAGAGTCTGCATTCAATCCTATGCTTGAGAGTGCTAATCTCCAGCAGACAGATCAGAACTTGGGTCTGGCTGCTTTCTATGCAAGTGCAGCTGCACAGCGCATGGAAGATTGGGCAAGCATCGCTAAGTATGCAAAGTATGCTGCTAGCGACCCTGAATACGGACAGTCTGCAGCCGAGTTGGCTGCCGAGGCTTTGAAGCGTCAGGACAAGATGGATGAGTACCTTCAGGCTCTGAAAGAAGGCGTTCAGAAGTACCCGCAGGACAAGTACTTCTTCGCTAACGCAGTGAGCTACTACACTAATCAGGACAAGTATGATGATGCTATCGCTTACGTAAACGATGCATTGGCCAGCGATCCTAGCAACTCTTATAAGATGTATGTGAAGGGTGTGGTTTTGGCACAGGCAAAGAAGTATGACGATGCTATCGCTACTTTCCAGCAGTCAGTTGCTGCAGATCCAGAGAACGCAGAGGCATGGTCAATGATGGGTGATGTATATCGTCTGCAGGCTCAGGACTTCTCTGAGAGCGCAACTATGGATATGGATTCTCCACAGTATGCAAAGGATCAGCAGACTCTGAGAGAGTTCTATTCTAAGGCTCGTGAGCCATACGAGAAAGCTCGTCAGTTGAAGCCAGATGAGAGAAACCTTTGGTTGAACGGTCTTTACACCGTTTATTATAACCTGCACATGCAGAATGAGTTCAATGAGATTGAAGGCTTGCTGAATTAATAGTCTATGATATGGAAGGAAGTCTAAGTTTAGGCTTAGGCTTCCTTTATTGTTTTGTTTTTTTTGATAGTATGAGAGTGATATTGACATCTTTTTTCCTTTTCGTATCGGTTCTTCTGAGTGCTCAGACCAAAGCACTGAAGGAAACGAATAGTTTATTGAAGGCTAATAAGATTTCTGATGCGGAGAAGGCCATAGATGCCATATTAACGGATTCTGCATCAAAAGATCTTCCAGAAGCCTGGAATCTGGCAGGGCAAATACAACGTAGAATACACGAAACAGAAAATCAGAAAGCTTATCTTCATAAGAAATATGACACGTTACTTCTATATAATAGTTCATTGAGAATGGCGAAATATTTCATGAAATGCGATGATTTGGCTCAAATTCCGGACTCTAAAGGAAAGATTAAAAACAAGTTCAGAAAAGCCAATTCTCAGTATGTCTATGAAGAACGTAGCAACCTGATTAATGGAGGCTATTATTATATGGCTTTAGAGAAAGAGGCGGATAGGAGAAAAGCAATAGACTTCTTCGACACTTATATTGAGTCTGGACTTCATCCTATTTTGGAATCTTATTACACTGCAGCGAAAGATACATTGATTCCAAATGTTGCTTATTTTGCATGCTTAACAGCATTGAAAGTCAATGATTATGAGCTTGTTTCGAAATATGCTTCCTATGCGCTGAATAGTAATGAATATGCCCAATATGCTATGGAGCTTATCAGTACAGCATTCCTTCAGCAAGGTGATTCAATTAAGTTTTTGGAGTCTTTAAAGGAAGGCATTCAGAAATATCCAGAAGATCGGTTTTTCTTCGCGAATATAGTAGATTTTTACTTGAAAAAGGATAGGATAGAGGAAGCAATGGCCGTAACTAATGAAGTTCTTTCACAGAATCCTAATAATGCTTATAATCTATATGTAAAAGGTTATTTATTCCAAAACCAGGAAAAATACGATGAAGCTATAGATACCTATAATCAGGCCATCTCCATTGATTCTGTATATGCCGAGGCATATTCAGGTATAGGACTTGTTTATTGTATCAAGGCTCAGGATTATTCAACACAGGCTTCTACAGACATTAATAGTTCGGAGTACCAGAAGGATCAAGAAACTCTTAGAAGCTTTTATATGAAGGCGAAAGACGCTTATGAAAAAGCACGTCAACTTCGTCCAGACCAAAAAGAACTCTGGTTAAATGGACTTTATCGTGTATATTATAATCTGAATATGGGTGAGGAGTTTAATGAGATAGAAAGTTTATTGAATTAACCCTTCAATACAATTCCATAATTTTATATTAAACATAATCGTGATTATAATTTCAAAACTATTAAGAAGAGATTGTAGATTTTCCTCCAGCTGACAATCAAAACGGGTAATAGAGATTTTATATAACTTCGATATCTTCTTTAGAGATCCAACCAACTTTACCATCTGATAATTCAATCTCTTTCCATTCCTGCATAGAATTATCCTTGATAGTTACTTTGGTTCCTTCATGAAGAATAAACAAACTGGTGCCAGATTCACTTGGTGTACTTCTAACGGTAACGCTTGGAGTTAAAACTATTGCGTCATTTCTATTGATAAGCCTCCTTTTCTGACTGTAGGCAAAAATGTTAGAAATTAATGACAAGACAAGTAAACAGATAGCACATATAAAACTGAATTTCTTGGTTTTCTCAGACATTGTGAAGAAAAAGATTCCTAAGGCCAAAAGCAATAAGGCAAATGTAATAATACCGCAAATGGCCCATTGCTTAACACTCATTGTATTAATCAATGAATTTACCCATACTACAAAAAAGATACTCGGCGTTGATACTAAATTATCCTGTGTCTTTGACTTCGCGATATCTAGATTTGCACGGATGTCTGAATTGCCAGGATCCAATAGTAAGGCTCTTTCGTAATTCAATATGGATTTACCCATATTATCTATTTTGAAGTAACTATTACCTAAATTATAGTATACTTCCGCCGATTCTCCTTCAGTCAGCAATTCCTCATAAAGCGATATTGCTTGTGCATAGTCTCCACGAACATAAGCACTATCTGCATCAACTTTCACAGAACCTTGTGAACTGAACGCAAATGATAAATATATAATGAGTATTATTACCTTTTTCATTGATTTGTTCCTCCGCTAATTAACGTTTAATTGAGTCCTCCATCTTACTGATAATGTTCAATGAAGATTCGTAGATTTGATCCATTGCTTGATTTGCATCACCAGGTGCAAATCTTACATATTCACAGCTGTTCAACACCTCTATGAAATTCTGAACTAATTCGTCTGCGACACCATATTGTTTCAATTCTTCCTCAATGTTGTCCTTAGAAAGCTTAGATAAAGGAATATTTAGTTTGTCGCTTACATATCCCAATAATGCTTGAAGAACTTCATCATAGAAGGCATCCTTCTGATTGTCTTTCAATAACTTACCAGCTTTTTTCATTCGCTTGACTGCCACCTTATTTGCTTTTCTTGTTTTCACTTGTGCAATATTGGCATTATCTGAAATGCGCTTCCGGTATAGAGCACAAACAACAATGAAGAGAAGCAGAGGAATAATGTAATACAGCCAATAAGGCAAAGTCCCGAAGAAATAGTTTCCTCTTGGAGTCAGCGTCACATCATTCTGTTTGATGAAGCGAATGTCTTGATTTAGCACCCGAAGGTCTTCCTTAGTAAAGTTTGAAATAGTCTGTGTAGAAGTCCCATCCCCTTTATCTACTTGTATTTGATACTCTTCAGTAGTTAATGTTTTGTATGATTTTGAATTGATATCAAAGTAGCTGAAGTTTACAGCTGGAATCTTGTAATTACCAGGATTTCTTGGGATTGCTAAATACTCTATCGTTGTACTTCCTGTCAATCCATTATTTGTCAATTGGGACGTTGATTCCACTTTTGGATCATAGATTTCAAAATCTTCAGGGAACTTGACTTCAGGTGTAGAAATAAGTTTCAGATTTCCTGTTCCAGAGATGACAACCTTGATAGTTATGGCATCATTTGCCTGGATATGCGTACTATTAATAGAGGATGTAATGCTGAAGTCCCCTACTCCACTTGAAAACGATTCTGGTCTCGGTTGTGGGAGTGGATTGACTTTGATTGTGAGTTTTGGAGTAAACAGCGACTTCTTAACTTCCACATACGAATTCCTCCCATTGAAAAAAGCATCAAAAGGATCGGTTACTTGGCTTGCTTGAGCTATAGAAGCATCAAAACGAGCGGCATCAATAGTCAACTCTCCTGTTTGCAGTGGGAACAGTATGAATTGTCTATAGACTGTGGAGCGATAGTTGCGACCTCTGTAGTGCTCTAATTCCCATTTCCTATCACTTGTAAGCTCGACTTCTTGCGAATGAAATCCTTTGAAATCTGGAAGTTTCACATTGTCAAAACCTCTAAGGTCTATAGCAGTATATATCTTGTAAGTAAGTAAGATAGCTTCTTGTTCGAAGACTGTTGTTTTGTTTACATTACCGACCACAAAGATATCGGAATTGGAGATAGAGGTATTGCCTGTAGATGCAGAGGTGCCCTCTCCACCACTACTGATGCCATTAGCCTGATCTGCTGGTAAAACATTAATCTGCACAGAGTTAGATATCATTTCATCCCCTTCTGCTGTGATAGTTGCACCAGGAATCGTATAAGTGCCCTCAGTGGTTGCCAATAAGATATAAGTGAAAGTGACACTTCTCGTTGATGTGGTGTTTCCATTGATGATTTGTACACTGCTCTGCTGAGATCTACTTGGTCCCATCAAAACATCAAATCCCTTTATAGTAGGAGCTCTGAAATCCTTTATATTTGTAGAAGTCACCACGTAGGAAAGCCTAAACTGGTCTCCCACAGCAACGGCATCGGGTGCCGAAGCTTTGAAGCTCACCTTATCATCAGCACTTATTTTAACAATGCATGTTTGAAGTATAAGGCACAATATGAGAAGTATTCTTTTCATCATTTTCAAACTTCTTAGTTACCAATCTTTTTCGAGCTTGTTACCTTTTATATTTTGCTTTTTCTTCACTCTGTCCTGAACGTTCTTTTCGTCTTGAGTTACAGAGCGCAGAAGTTGTTCTGCATTTTCCTTTGACATTTGGTTGTCATCCTGGTCTTGATTATTCTGTTGTTGCTGCTTTTCCTGCTGCTGTTGGTCTTGTTGTTGCTGATCTTGCTGTTGGTCTTGATTCTGTTGCTGTCCATCTTTCAGCATTTTCATTGCAAGAGCAAGATTGTAGCGAGTTTCATCATCATGCGGATTCTTACGCAGCGCATCCTTATAGGCAGCAATTGCTTTTTGGTAGTCCTTTTGTGTATGCCAGATGACACCCACATTATGAAGGTCTTTAGCTAACTTCTCTTTGTCTTTTTCTATATTGGCAACGGCAGCATATTGTTCCAATGCCTCCTTGGGCTTATTCTGATACAATAAAGAATTACCGAGATTGTACATAGACATCGTTGAGTTAGGATTAGCATCCAGTGCCTTACGATAATAAATCTCTGCATCTACGTAAGTACTATCTTTATAATATCTATTTCCCTTTCGCAGATAGTCCCTTTCTGCTTTCTGAGACATCGCATTCACAGAGAGCAGTAATAATGACAATACTACGAAATAGTTCTTCCAACTTATCATACTCTATCAGTGTTTAACAGAAAACAAATTAATGTTCTTGAACAACGGATTCTTTCGCTCGAGAATCAGCATCTCTAAGACTAGGAATATCAATATCAGCCACGCCACAGCTTGAAACTGCTCGTTGTAAGCAGTATAAACTTTCGTTTCAATATCAGCTTTGGCTAGTTTGTCAATCTCTTTTTCCAATGCTTTCTGAGCAGCATTGGTATTGTCCACACGAGCGTACATACCATTCCCGAGTCTGGCGATATCTTGACACATCTGTTCATTAAGTCTAGTGATTACAATATTCCCTTCCCTATCCTTTCTGTACTGATTCTCAGCGTCTTCACTAGGAATAGGAGCACCTTCAGGAGAACCAATGCCAAGCACATTTACCTGTATGCCATTGTCGGAAGCCTTCTTTGCAGCTTCTTCTGCTCCGCCTTCATGGTTCTCTCCATCAGTGATAATAATGATGGCCTTCCCTACTCCCTCTCTTGGAGTGAAGCTATTGTTTGCCAAATTGATAGCAGCCCCTATAGAAGTTCCCTGTTTAGATATCAAAGATGGAGATACTGTTTCCAAGAACATTTTTGCAGAAATATAGTCGCTCGTAATAGGGAGCTGTGTATAGGCATCACCAGCAAATACAATGATACCAATCTTATCATCTTCCATTTTATCACAAAGTTGAGCGACTATACGCTTAGCTTTATCCAATCTGCTTGGTTGTATGTCTCTAGCCAACATGGAATTGGAGATATCCATAGCAATAATGAGTTCTATGCCTTCTCGTTTTACTGTTTCCAGTTTTGATCCAAATTGTGGACGTGCTAACAACAGGGCGAAAAGAACAACAACCACGAGCATTAGTATCATCTTTATTCTCAATCTGCTCAATGATGCGTCTGGCATTAATGCCTCCATCAATTCTGGATCACCGAATTCCTTAATGGCTTTCTTCTTTCTATAAATGGCATAGACGTAGAAGCCCAATATTAGTGGGAGCAGAATCAATAGGTATAAGTATGTAGGTTCTTCAAATCTAAACATATCTTCTTCGTTTTCAGATCGATAAATTAAGGTATCCTCCTCAAGACAGTGTGTCTTAGTAGAATCTCGAGCATGATGCATAGGAATGCAGCAAGCGCGAAGTACTTATATTCTTCGTTACGTTTGCTGAACTGCTTCACGCTGATTTTCGTTTTCTCTAACTTATCGATTTCATCATATACTTCTTTCAACTTTGAATTACTGGTTGCCCTGTAATACAAACCATCTGCAATATTCGCAATTTGCGTCAATGTGCTCTCGTCTATTTCTACAGGCATATTGACATATTGTATCGTTCCTGCTACTGGATATGGGTAGGGAGCTGTTCCATTAGTCCCCACTCCCACTGTATAAATCCTTATGCCAAAACTCTTGGCTATCTCTGCTGCAGTAAGTGGAGAAATATCTCCAGTATTATTGGTTCCATCTGTCAGCAAGATGATCACTTTAGAAATGGCTTTACTGTCTTTTAGTCTTGAAACGGCATTAGCTATACCCATACCTACTGCTGTGCCATCTTCAATGATGCCACATTCGGCTTGGTTGATTAGATTAAGCAAGACGGAATGGTCAACAGTCAGAGGACATTGAGTAAAACTCTCTCCTGCAAATAATGTGACACCTATATTGTCATAAGGTCTTCCATTAATAAACTGATTGGCTACCTCTTTAGCAGCTTCCAATCTATTCGGTTTCAAATCTTCAGCAAGCATACTGGTAGAAACATCCAATGCCAGCATGATGTCTATGCCTTCTGTTTCACTATTCTGCCAACTGTCTGTTGTTTGAGGTCTTGCTATGACAAAGACTAATAACGCCAAAGCAAGTGTCCTCAGAACAAAAGGTGCATGAATCAAATAGTTCTTAAATGACTTTGGGGCTTGGGTATATACCTCCGTATCAGAAACCTGGAGCGATGCTTCAGAATCCTGATGCTTCCATATATACCATATAATATAAGGTATAAGTAGCAGAAGTAAGAATAGATATTCCTTATTTGCAAATATCATCTTTTCTATAAATTAAAACAATTCACATTACATAAAATAGTAATAAACCTCTCGTCCCACATACCATATAGAAAGAATCAATAATATTGCTATTAATGCTATAGTTCCACCTAAAATCAACTTCGTGCGAAGCGGACGCTTCTCTACTACCGTTATTTCAGTAGGTTCAGGTTTAGCATTCGGATCTGGCTCTTCCTTTGTTTCATTCACGAATTTGAGAGCACTTAGAAGATTGGCGTCGTTCTCATTCATCAATGGAATATACTTAGCAAACTTCACAAGATCGGCTGTTTGGAACAACTCTCTAAGTTCAGCCAACGCCGATTCATCTTTTACTTGCATCAGTTTATCAATGATTTCAGAAGATGTCATTTCCATAGCATTGAATCCAAATCTGCCATTGATATAGTTACGAATGGCTTCCGAAAGTTCGGTATAGTATTCTTTTTGCAACCCTTTCTGCCAAGCTTTCTCATTCTTAATGCGATCCAATTCCTTGAGGGCCAATTCGTGTGCTGGTAGTTTAGGCTCCACTTTCACCTTACGGATGATAGGTTGGTTATCTCTGATACGTTTGATAAAGTAAACCAACAAGAATACCAGAGGGAAGAATAAAACAATGCATGCGATGGCTAAATACCAGTCTGACCATACAAAATCTGGCTTCATAACATCTTTAGGGCCAAAAAACTCATCAGGATGTAATGTATCAACGGGGAATGAATAAACTTTCAACGCTAGAGGGTTCGACTTATATATCTCTCCTTCAACCTCTACTTCCATCGGTGGAAGATAATAGAGAGCAGAATCGAAAGAAGTAATGATATACTTCTGTTTTAAGACAAGCCGTTTCCCGTCATTCAGAAATTCAGAGTCTGGTTTCGCTGTCTCAATCAACTCCACACCACTTACCAAAGTATCAGAGAACAATGGTAATACGATGTGTTTATCTGCATCGGCAGTGACTTCCAGCGTGATACCAGTCTGTTCGCCTATCAAAATCTGAAGGGAGTCTATCTGTGCATTCACGGTAACCGATTGGGCAGCCGCCTTAATGACGGTAACAGTAAATAATATGAAAAATAATATTCTTTTCATCTATTTCTCAATTTCTTTTAGCAAAGAGGTTCATCAAAGCCTTCACATAGTCCTGATCAGTACGAACAGAAACAATGTCAACGTTGCTTCTCGTAAACATCTCACTTAGTTGCAGTTGCTTCTCTATCCACCAATCATGGTGCGCTTTTCTGACAGCTTTAGATGAAGAGTCAATCCATTGCTCCTTCCCAGTTTCCGCATCTTTTACTCTTATCAGACCGACAGATGGCAATTCTGCCAAACGTCTGTCGTAAACCTGTACAGCCACCATGTCATGTTTCCTGTTGGCTATAGTCATGGCATTTTGGAAGTTCTCTTTATCCAAGAAGTCTGAAAGGATGAAAGCAGTACATCTGCGTTTCATCACATTGGTCAGATATTCCAATGCCATACGGATATTTGTTTTCCTACTTGTTGGCTTAAAATCCAGCAGTTCTCTGATAATGTATAGGATATGTTTGCGACCTTTCTTTGGAGGGATGAACTTCTCAATCTTATCGGAGAAGAAAATGACTCCAATTTTATCATTGTTCTGTATCGCAGAAAAGGCCAATGTTGCAGCAATTTCTGCTACCATATCTTTCTTCAGCTGCTTAACTGTACCAAACTCCAAACTGCCTGATACATCAATGAGAAGCATCACAGTTAGCTCTCTTTCTTCCTCGTAAACTTTGATATAGGGTCTGTGGAAACGAGCAGTCACATTCCAGTCAATGTCACGGATATCATCTCCATATTGATACTCGCGCACTTCAGAGAAAGCCATTCCCCTACCCTTGAAGGCCGAATGGTATTCGCCCGCAAAGATATTATTGGATAAACCGCGCGTCTTGATTTCTATTCGACGTACTTTATTTAAAAGTTCAGTAGCTTCCATATATCAAATAATATCAAGTCTTAAGGCACTTCCACCTTATTCAGAATCTTGCTTACTATCTCGTCGGCAGTCATGTTACTTGCTTCTGCCTCGTAAGTCAATCCGATGCGATGACGCAGCACATCATGTGCCACTGCACGAACATCTTCTGGAATCACGTAACCTCTGCGTTTGATGAAAGCATAGCTTCTTGCAGCAAGAGCTAAATTGATGGAAGCTCGAGGAGAACCACCGAAACTTATCATTTCTTTCAGTTCATCTAAACCGTACTTCTCTGGATAACGACTTGCAAAGACGATGTCAACGATATACTTTTCGATTTTTTCATCAATGTAGACTTGGCGTACAACCTTACGGGCTTCCAAGATTTCGTTGGAAGACATGATAGGTCTTACATCTATCTGATCACCTGTAATGTTCTGTCTGATAATGAGTTTCTCTTCCTCTAACTTTGGATAGTCTATGACCACCTTCAGCATGAAACGGTCTACTTGCGCTTCTGGCAATTGGTAGGTACCTTCTTGCTCAATAGGGTTTTGGGTGGCCAATACCAAGAATGGTTCTGGAAGAGGGAAAGTATCACTGCCGATGGTCACTTGACGTTCTTGCATGGCTTCCAGGAGGGCACTCTGCACCTTAGCTGGTGCACGGTTGATTTCATCTGCCAAAACGAAATTGGCAAAAACAGGACCTTTCTTTACGTGGAAACCTTCGTCTTTCTGACTGTATACCATTGTGCCGATCACATCAGCAGGGAGTAAGTCGGGTGTAAACTGAATGCGGCTATACTTTGCGTCAATCAGTGATGCCAAGGTCTTGATAGCTAAGGTCTTTGCCAAACCAGGAACACCTTCGAGGAGCACATGGCCATCAGAAAGCAAACCTATCAATAGTGATTCTATCAGATGCTTCTGACCAACAATCACTTGATCCATACCCTTGGTCAGATTGACTACGAACGTGCTTTGTCTTTCGATGCGCTCGTTCAGTTCTCTAATATCTATTATTTCAGACATATGTATTATAATATTATGTTATTTTCTCTATTTTCAAAATGTGTCCCAAAATTAGCTTTTTCTATCTATCTTACCAATTATAAAGTATTAAAAAAAGTATATAAAAGAACTATTTAAAATACTTTTATACACTTTAGTAAATCTAAAAGAAAAAACTATGCTCATAGGACTAGCAATAATAAAACTATCAGCGCTATCAGTATGACAACAGCTACAGTTATGTATGAGAATTTCGGTTTATTTTCGGGGATTTGCTCCTTGGTTGTGCCCATAAATGCGGCAACCTTTTCTTCAGCATCAGATTCCTCTGTTTGGGATTGCTCAATGGGCTGCTCAACTATCTCATAAGAAGTTGTTTCTTCTTCTACTATAGGCGTATCTTCAAGGACAGATTCCTCATTAAGCATCACTATCTCAAAATTTTCGAAAGGCTTATTAATCAGTTCCTTGACGGAACCATCAGGAACAAATGTAATCTTGTCATGTCCACCGATATTAATACGCTCTCCTGTGTTTACATTAACGCTACTACGATCTTCAACCTCAATCACTCTGAACGTGCCTAAACCTTTAATCTTCACATACCTATCACGTTTCAGCGCTTCCTGCACTAAACCGAAGAACTCTTTGACAAAGCTCTCTGCACTCTTCTTACTGATATGCTGCTTTTCAGCAAAAGAGTCGATGATATGTTGAGTGTTCAGCTTCTCGTTCATGATTCGTTTATTAAGGTATCCTTCATGTTCTGACTGGCTCTGAAAGTAAGCACCAGTTTTGGAGGAATCAACATACGCTGTTTGGTTGTGGGATTCACAGAAACACGCTCGGTTTTCTTTTTCACCTC
Source organism: uncultured Prevotellaceae bacterium (assembly GCA_937891085.1). Taxonomy (GTDB): domain Bacteria; phylum Bacteroidota; class Bacteroidia; order Bacteroidales; family Bacteroidaceae; genus Bacteroides. Next base: position 19,684 of record CALAEY010000022.1, read on the forward strand.
GAAAGTTCCGAAATTAAGGATGGTAATCGAATCTCCCTCAGTCCATCGCTTCGACATTTCATCGAGCAATGAACTAACAAACGAGGTCGTTTCCTTATTCGTACGATCAACCCTTTTGGCGAGCTCTGCTGTAAATTCCTTATTGTTCATAGTCGTTACTTCTCTACCACGTTGCCATAAAGTTCATAGTCACTTGAATCTGTTATCAACACTTGATAGAAAGATCCTTTGCGCAACCTGCGGGATGCCTTCGGTATCAAGATTTCTGGATCCACTTCAGGAGAATCAAATTCAGAACGACCAACATAATAGTCGCCTTCAATTCGATCTATAATGACTTTCAAGGTTTTCCCTACTTTCTTTGCATTTAGTTCTGCAGAGATTTCTGCTTGGAGTGCCATCAGTTCATCCAGGCGTTGCTGTTTCACTTCGGCAGGCACATCATCGGGATGATGCAGTGCAGCGAAAGTCCCATCTTCTTCAGAATAGGCAAATGCCCCCATGCGCTCAAAGCGGGCCTTCCGCACAAAGTCTTTCAGTTTTTCAAAGTCGGCTTCAGTTTCACCAGGATATCCCACCATTAAAGTGGTACGCAGGTGAATACCAGGCACTTCCTTTCTAATGGTATCAAGGAGCGCATAGGTTTCTGCCTTAGTGACATGCCTGTGCATCCTATCCAGAATAGAATCACTGATATGTTGCAAGGCTATGTCAAGATACTTACATACGTTTGGCTTCTCACGCATCACACGGAGTAAGTCCATCGGAAACTCTGCAGGATAGGCATAGTGCAACCTTATCCACTTTACGCCTTTGATTTCTGCCATTTGTTCAATAAGCTCAGCTATCTTGGGAGTGCCATAGATGTCTATGCCATAGAACGTCAGTTCTTGAGCGATTACCTGAAATTCCTTGACTCCTTGTGCCACCAATTCTCTGACTTCATTCAAAATCTCCTCCATCGGACGGGAGATGAAGCGTCCTGTTATCAGAGGGATAGCGCAATAGGAACAAAAACGGTTGCAACCTTCGGCGATTTTCACATAGGCATAGTGTCGTGGGGTGGTAAGGCAACGGATGTCTGATGCTTCAACCTTTTTCCCTAAATCTTTCAGAAGATCTACCCAGTCGAACTTTCCATAAAACTTGTCCACTTGCGGAATCTCCTCTTCAAGTTCTTTCAGATAACGCTCTGAAAGACAGCCCATCACAAAAAGCTTTTCTATCCTTCCCTCTTCCTTTGCTTCTGCAAATTCGAGGACGGTATTCACAGATTCTTCCTTAGCGTCTGCGATGAAACCACACGTATTGATTACCACAATCTCACCTTTTGGATTCGGAGCGTCATGTGTACAGTCATATCCTGCTTCCAGGAACTGTGCCATCAGCTTTTCAGAATCTACCAGATTCTTAGAGCATCCTAAGGTGATGATATCTACAGTCTTACGTTTCATGCCTCACTGCCGAAAAGTGAATCTACAAACTCTGCTCTACGGAATACCTGAAGGTCTTCCATGCCTTCGCCAAGTCCGATGTATTTCACAGGAATCTTAAACTGGTCAGAGATGCCGATGACCACACCGCCTTTTGCCGTTCCATCAAGTTTGGTGACAGCCATAGCTGTGACTTCGGTAGCTTTAGTGAACTGTTTGGCTTGCTCGAAGGCGTTCTGCCCAGTAGAGCCATCAAGTACCAGCAACACCTCACTTGGAGCGTCTTCCACCACTTTCTTCATCACATTCTTAATCTTTGTCAGCTCATTCATCAAGCCAATCTTATTGTGCAAACGACCAGCTGTATCGATGATAACCACATCAGCATTGTTAGCCACAGCGGAGCTCAGCGTGTCATATGCCACAGAGGCAGGATCAGCTCCCATTTTCTGCTTCACAACGGGAACACCCACACGCTCTCCCCAAATCTCCAATTGCTCAACAGCTGCGGCTCGGAAGGTATCGGCAGCTCCCAGATAGACCTTCTTCCCTGCCTTCTTGTATTGGTAAGCCAACTTTCCGATGGTAGTAGTCTTCCCCACTCCATTCACACCGACTACCAGAATCACGTAAGGCTTCTTGGTGATAGGAGCCTCAAAATCGTCTACATCACCAGAATTATTCTCCATCAACAGGGACCCGATTTCTTCGCGCAAGATGCTGTTCAGCTCCTTGGTGTTCATGTATTTATCCTTAGCCACACGTTCTTCTATGCGCTCTATGATCTTCAGTGTGGTCTCCACGCCTACGTCTGAAGTGATGAGTACTTCCTCCAGATTGTCGAGCACTTCATCATCAACCTTCGTCTTTCCGGCCAAGGCACGTGCCATCTTGCCGAAGAAGCTCTCCTTAGTCTTAGAGAGTCCTTTATCTAAAGTTTCTTTCTTTTCTTTTGAGAAAAAACCAAATATACCCATACTACACCTTATTTATATGTTACGCAAAGATACAATAATCTACTGAAATAAGAAAAAAACTATTCATTTTTGCACATAAAAACTCCCTCATCAGCATGTTACTGATGAGGGAGTCCATATTTCATTGTCTTAAGAAAGTGTCAGATTACTTGTTGTTGAAGAAATCCTGTACTTTCTCGTTCAGAACCATCTGCTCGTCGAAGGTGTAAGCACCAGTCTTAGGAGACTTAACCATCTTGATAACCTTCGTATATGCACGACCTTCCTTATTGCCTTCGTGCAATGTTGCAACTGCTTTCTTTGCCATGGTGTATCCTTATTATTTAATTTCCTTATGAACTGTCATTCTCTTCAGGATTGGATTGTACTTCTTGAGTTCCAATCTTTCAGGGGTATTCTTCTTATTCTTGGTGGTGATGTAGCGAGATGTACCTGGCATACCGCTGTCCTTCATCTCAGTGCACTCCAGAATAACCTGAACTCTTGCGTCCTTTGTTTTCTTTGCCATACTCTGTATCTCCTCTTACTTTTTTAATCTAACACTCTGATTGACTTCCAATCGCAGTATCCCTTCTCTACAGCCTGATTCAGAGCAGCATCCAAACCTACCTTGTTGATAAGGCGAAGGCCTTGTGCGCAAATTTTCAAGCTAATCCAGCAATCCTGCTCTACATAGTAGAACTTCTTAGTAAACAAGTTCACATCAAATGTTCTCTTAGTTCTTCTCTTTGAGTGTGAAACATTGTTGCCATTCATGGCCTTTTTACCTGTAATTTGACAAATCTTTGACATTTCTATCTTTATATTTTATTGTTTTTATCTATAGGTGTCTTCAAACAGAGCGCAAATTTAGTGCTTTTTTCTTACTCAAACAAATTTTTATTAGATTTATTCTCATTAAAAGGTGTTTTTTTCACTCTTTTAGGAGTTTTGCCAACAGCGAAAGAGCATTTTTGATGGCTCTGTCTATATTTTGGGCTCTTCCTTGGTCACCTTCTTGCTTCATGGTCACCACCTTATCGCCATACGCAGCTGCTATCCAGATGGTGCCCACTGGTCGCTCTTTATCACCGCCTGTAGGACCTGCTATTCCAGAAGTAGCTACGGCACAGTCGGCATGCAGGGCTTTCATGGCTCCCTTGGCCATCTCTTCCACCGTCTGGGCACTTACCACATTGTAGGTCTCAATGGTTTCAGGGCGTACGTTTAAGATCTGCTCCTTCACTTCATTCTGATAAGCCACGATGCCGCCGTTGAAATAAGATGAACTGCCCGATATGGAGGTCACCAATGCGGCAATTCCCCCACCCGTACAACTCTCAGCGGTAGCCATAGTCAGATTTCTCTCTTTCAGAAGAGTTCCTATCTCTTCTTCGATGTGCATTTTCTTCTGCATAGTTTCTCCTTTTTGACAACTTTCTCCCTCATCACGCTTTTTAAACTTTCCCGTGAGGGAAAACTTTTTCCCTAGTTAGGAAAAAATATTTTCCTAGTTAGAGAAAAATTATTTGATAGATACACGCGAGTAAGCCGGTGCCTCTATCGGACAAAAATCTTGGTCTTGATATTTGTAATATCCCGTGATAGCTATCATTGCCGCATTGTCGGTAGTATAGCTGAACTTCGGGATGAAAATCTTCCATCCATAACGCTTGGCATGGTCGCGGAATGCATTGCGAAGCCCATTATTGGCAGACACGCCGCCTGCAAGCGCCACCTCTTTTATATTATATTGCTTGGCAGCCTTGCGCAGTTTGTCCATCAGTATGTCCACGATGGTTGCTTCAAGAGAAGCTGCCAGATCTGTCTTGTGATGCTCTACGAAATCGGGATCATCGGCTATCCATTTCTTCAGCGAATAGAGGAAAGAGGTCTTCAGTCCGCTGAAACTATAGTCGAGGCCGGGAATATGAGGCTTGTTGAAACTGAAAGCCTTCGGATTTCCTTGACGAGCCAGTTTGTCGATAATCGGACCGCCAGGATACCCCAGCCCCATAACTTTAGAGCACTTGTCGATAGCTTCTCCGGCCGCATCGTCGATGGTCTGTCCCAGAATCTCCATATCCTTATAGCTTTTCACCAAGATGATTTGGGAATTTCCGCCAGAAACCAGCAAGCAAAGGAAGGGGAATTGCGGTACTTCGTTGTCTTCGCCATCCACTTTAATGAAATTGGCTAATACATGGCCTGTCAGATGGTTAACGTCTGTCATTGGTATGCCAAGTGAACGAGCAAATCCTTTTGCGAAAGAAACACCTACCAGCAATGAACCCATCAAACCCGGACCTCTGGTGAATGCCACAGCGCTAAGTTCCTCTTTCTTCACTCCTGCCTGTTTCAGCGCTTGATCTACCACCGGAACGATGTTTTGCTGATGGGCACGCGATGCCAATTCTGGCACCACTCCCCCATAAGCCATGTGAACTTCCTGACTAGCAATGACATTGGAGAGCAGAAAGCCGTCTTTTATGACTGCTGCAGAGGTGTCATCGCAAGAAGATTCAATTCCTAGTATAATCGTACTCATTATTTTTTCTTTTTAAAACTTTCTGCAAAAGTAGTGATAAAAGTGGTATGAATGACTTTTTTTCGTATTTTTGTTCTCGATTTATTAATAATGTAGGATAAACTGGGAAACAAGATCAACAACATAGCCCGATGGACGGTCATAGGCCTATTGGCATTCTATATAGCCGTCATGGTTTTGCTGAACATACCTTATGTGCAGCAGCGAGTTGGTCATGTGGTCAGTAGTGAGCTTTCCGACTTATTAGGTACAGAAGTTGAAATAGGGCGTGTGGAGTTTGCCCTTCCTAATCGTCTGATATTGGAGGATATCACTATGGCCGATCAGTCGGGTGCCCAACTGGCCGGTATTTCACGCGCTTCTGCAAAGATAAGCCTGCTCTCCTTAATGTCTGGTGAAGTTTCCATAGGAACCGCGCAACTCTTTGGACTTCAGATGCATCTACAGAAAGAGCATCCTGAGGCCATTCCAAATTACCAATTCGTACTTGACGCTTTGGCTTCCAAAGACTCTACACAGCAGCAAACCAATCTTCATGTGCGTATCAATTCCCTTTTGGTGCGTAAGGGAACGGTGACTTACGATGTCCTTTCAGAGCCGTTGACTCCAGATACCTTCAACGTGAATCATCTGGATTTCAATAACATAGTGGCCAATATCTCCCTTAAGGCCCTAACAAACGACTCGCTGAATGCGGCCATTCGTCGCATGAGTTTTGAGGAAAGACAATCAGGTTTCAAACTGGATAACCTCAACTTTCACATGGTGGGAAACAAGCAGCACACACTCGTGAAGACATTTAATATCGAGCTTCCTGCCACCAGTATCTCTATGGATTCTATCCGATTGAACTACGACCTTCCGAATGTGAAGAATGTGGCAGATGATGTAGAGTTTGATTTCCAGTTGGCTTCTCCGAAGGTTACCCTTCGTGATTTCGCAGCCTTCCTCCCCCTCTTCCGCTCTTTCACAGAGCCACTTAGCATGCAGCTGAGTGCCAATGGAACGCTGAATAATCTGCGATGTCCAGTCTTGGCAGTCAATGCCAACAATCATATTCTTGCTGAAGGAAATGCCGTGTTTAGCAGTCTTTCCGTTCCTGATAGTGCCTATGTGCGAGGCCGTTTGGAGCACTTACGCATTGATGAACAAGGTGTTCCGATGATGCTGCGAAATCTTAATGCGGGTTCTGATAATGGTTCGGAGTTTTTCCAGCGACTTGGAACAGCCAACTTCTCTGGGGATATCGATGGCTATTTCAATAGTTTCAATGCCAATGGTCTCTTGCAGACGGCTTTAGGCAATCTGAAGGGCAATGTGAAACTTACTGCTGCAAAGAAAGAAAATCCGCTGCATTATGCAGGAGAGCTTGAAGCCATTGATTTCCAATTGGGTAAGTTACTTGCAGAAGAAGATTTGGGCAATGTCACTATGGAGATGAACTTCGATGGGCATGCGGCAGAAAAGGAATATCCAGACATGAAGGTGAAAGGTTTGATTTCCGCCTTAGAATTTAAGGACTACACCTATGAGCATATAGACCTCGATGGCGAATACCGTCAAGGAGGCTTCAACGGAGCAGTAATCGTGGATGATGAGAATCTGCAACTGAACATGAATGGCAACTTCAATCTGCGGAGTGCTGTTCCTGTCTATGATTTCACGGCAAGGCTAAACAACCTTCGCCCTGCGATGCTGCATCTCGCAGATACGTTGAGACAGACAGAGGCTTCGGGCATTTTAAGAGCCAATCTGCGCGGGCATAATATCGATGACATGATAGGCTCCATCGACCTTGATAGTGTGTCATTCAGCACTGATGAAGAGAACTACTTCCTTAAGAATTTCCATGTAGCTGCCAATCAAGAAGCGGACGGAAACAAGCTAATCGACGTAGATTCCGAAGTGCTGAAAGGTCAGATAAAGGGTACATTCTCCTATCAGACATTGCCTGCCAGTATCATGAAGATTTTGGAGAGATATATTCCTTCTTTAGTGAGTGCTGGTTCGCAGAAAAAGCAGACAAGCAATGTATTTGAGTTTAGTTTCCGTGTGGCAAACACCGATATGCTGGCAGCTATTTCTGAGATTCCTGTCAAGATTTATTCTCAGTCGGTACTCTCCGGTTATGTCAACGAGCGTCTGCAGCAGATGCGTGTGGAGGGATTCTTCCCCCGTCTGCGTTATGACAATCGTTTCATTGAATCGGGCAGATTGCTATGCGACAATCAAGACGACCGTCTGAATCTCAATGTGCGTTTCAATAATGTCAGTCCGACCAATTCCATGAACGTTTCCGCACAGGCCTATGTGCAGAACGATAGTCTTGAAGCCAGTGTGAACTGGGGAAACAACGGCGTTCGTACGTATAGCGGCCGTTTGGCAGCCCTTACCCACTTCGAGCGTGTAGAGAAAGACCGAAAATCGGCTCTGAAGACCACCATCAATGTACAGCCGTCGGATATTGTCATCAGTGATACCCTTTGGAATATTCAGCCGTCTACCGTCACGTTCGAAGACGGCAAGGTGGCCATAGATGATTTCCTCATTTACCACGAGGACAGACACCTCAGTATCAATGGCTTGCTCTCTGATTCTGAAGCAGATAGCGTTTATTTGGATTTGAAGGGCATCGACTTGAAATATGTGTTCGATGTAGCAAACCTTGGCGTGAATCTTTCAGGATTTGCCACAGGCCCAGCAGTAGCCAGCAATGTAATGAAAGAGCCTAAGCTCAATGCCGATCTTTTCATAGAGAGCATTGGCTTTGAAAACGGCTATCTGGGTGATGCTCAGGCACATCTGGAGTGGCATCATCCTGTAGAGGGCCTATATATAGATGTGGACATCACAGAGCAGGAATTGGCTAAGACGCACGTAGAGGGCTATATCTACCCTATCAAACCAACCAGTTCGCTCGATTTGCAGATCAAGGCAGAAGGCACCAACTTGGAATTCCTTGAAAACATCCTCTCTGATATCACACCTGAGCTTTATGGGCGTGCCTTCGGTGATGTGCGCGTTTATGGCAAGTTCAAGGCCCTTACGCTCGATGGCCTGGCTGCCGTGGATGCTGCCATGAAGATAGACTTCCTGAATATCTATATCAACCTGACGGATACCATTCAGGTGCATCCGGGAGGTCTGCGTTTTGTGAACAATCGTGTGTTCGATAATGAAGGTCACATGGGACATGCCAATGGCGAATTGAATTACGACCATTTCAAGAACATCCGCTACAATTTTGATATTGACATCGATAACATGCTGCTTCTCAACACGAAGTCGGTAGTGGACTTCCCATTCTATGGCACTGTCTATGGCACAGGAAATGTGAACATTTCTGGCAATCCACAGACGGGCATGAATATCGATGTGGCGGTGACAACCAATAGAAACTCCGTTTTCACCTATATAAAGGACTATGTATCTACAGCTACGGAGGATGGCTTTATCAAGTTTGTGGATAAAACACCTCGTCGCACTTTGCAAGACCCAATGCCGCTTTCCGAATTTGATCTTGCGCAGATGACGGAAGAAAGCGAGGAGGAAGACAATTCCTTTGGTGATATCCGACTGAATTTGGTGGCAGATGTGACACGCGATATGAACTTACGCATCGTGATGGATCCTTTCTCTGGTGACAATATCAGTTGCTACGGATCGGGCAACCTCACAGCAGAATTCTTCAATAAGGGTGACTTCAAGCTGTTTGGAGCCTACAACATCAATCAGGGTGTCTATAAGATGAGCATCCAGCAAATCATGAAGAAAGATTTCACCATTCTGGACGGCAGTTCCATCTCCTTCGATGGAGAGCCGCTTGATGGCGTGCTTGACCTTCAGACGCGCTATCAAGTGAATTCGGCTTCGCTGAATGACTTGATCCCTAACGCCCGTGCCTATGTAGATCAGACTTTAGTGCGTGTCAACTGTCTGTTGAACATGACAGGCCGCCTTACCTCTCCTTCAGTTTCTATGGGCTTGGAACTGCCTTTGGAGCGTGATGAAGTGCAGGCTTTGGTGCAGAACTACATCGCTACAGATGAGCAGATGAATACGCAGATTCTCTACCTGCTCACCATCGGTAAGTTCTACATGCCAGAAAACAACGGATCGCAGTCGAACATCGCTACCAGCGTGGTGTCTTCTACCCTTTCCGGACAGCTGAATAGCATGCTCTCCAATGTGATAAACAACAATAATTGGAACTTCGGAACTAACTTCAGTACGGGTGAAGATGGGTGGAATGATATGGAGGTGGAAGGCATCCTTTCTGGGCAGCTCCTTAACAATCGTTTGCTAATAAATGGTAATTTTGGGTACAGAGAGAACCAAATGATGACAACAAATACTAACTTTGTGGGGGATTTTGAAGCGGAATGGCTGGTAAACAGTTCGGGCAATATCCGTCTGAAGGCCTACAACGAGACGAATGATCGCTCTTATATCCGCACCAACCTTACCACACAGGGCATAGGCATCATCTTCAAGAAAGACTTCGACCGTCTGGAAGAGTTGCTCCCATGGTATCGTTGGAAACTTAAACAACTGACTAAAAAAGAAAATACAGATAATTGATTGTTGAACTTTAAAAACAGAAAGAACATGAAAAAGTTGACATTGAAACTGGCTACACTCCTCATGTGTGGTGCATTCGTATTCTCTTCTTGCATTGGTTCATTCGCTCTGCATCAGAAGGTGTTGAACTGGAACCAAGGTGTTGGCGACAAGTGGGTAAATGAGGTTGTATTCTTGGCCCTCAACATCATCCCAGTCTATGGCATTTGCTACTTTGCCGATGCTGTTGTGATCAACTCCATCGAGTTCTGGAGCGGTGAGAATCCTGTGGCAAGCATCGGTGATGTGCGCCAGGTGAAGAGTGAGAATGGCAACTATATGGTTACCACACTGGAGAATGGCTATTCTATCACTAAGGAAGGCGAAGACCTGTCTATGAGCCTGACCTTCAACGCTGATGACAATTCTTGGAATGTTTCTCAGAACGGTGTAACCAACGAGTTGTTCCGTATCAATGAGAATGGTGCCATTGAGTATGCCCTGCCTAACGGTGAGGCTATGACCGTGATGCCAGATGCTCAGGGCCTTGCTTCTCTGCATGCGGCCAGCGGTGTGGCTTACTAATATTTGTAAGCATCCGACAATCTGCAGGTAGTTGTACCTACATATTGTAACAACAGCAGCTATAACTTCAAGTTGAAGCATACAGTTGCTGTTGTTATTGTTGTCGTAAAATCATCTATATAACTGCGCAAGGTGCGGTGCCCAATTTTCCGGCAATTACTTAATTGTACCAAAGCTTGGTACGACTTGTACCACGCATATGAACCGAAAGACATAGCGAAACTCCCGCTAAGGAAGTTGCATTCCTGTGACAAACAAGCTGCATCATCCAAATGCCCTTAGAATTCATTTATCTGCCATATCCGTCATGCATCCTACATGCGGAAACGCATGATAGCCTTCGGCCATGTAGGATATGGCAGATATGTAGGATGTTTTTCTGTAAAAAACCCTATTTCCAAACTTCCTGATGAAACTCAGCCTCCACCACACGCTCTAACTTGTCTGGCAGCAAGTGGAAGAAATCATACCCAGTAAGCGCCTCCACCTCATCAATGCTCATCGCATACGTATTCAGCGCACGGTGCCCAGCCTTATTCTCGAACACATAGCCAACACCCTCATACCCTTCACCCATCTTCACCAGCAGCACCTTATAAAAAGCATCAGGGATAGCCACACGGTTATCCCCTAAGGTGCCCTGCTTCATCTCCCCCACTATCGGTCCACACACTATCTGCACACTCCCATAGCGCTGCGCCAAAGAGCGGCACTTGTTCTCCAGCGTGTTCCAGTCCCCAGCATTCAGGTTGCGGTTCTGAGGGCAGATATTCGTGAAGTAGCAAGACTCATGCATCGCCTCCTTGCTCCACTTCATGTCCCCCGCAGGAGCCATGTGCCCCCTATCCCAACCCGAGCTTCGGTAGTCATTATTATCCGCCTGCGGAGCCTTGATGTCAGGATCAGGATAATACCCATTATCCCGTTTCACCGTTCCAGCTACCTCCTCTGCTGTCAGCTCATAAGCCACCCAGTTGGGAATCTTCGTTTCAGAGTTGAAAGAAACCGTGTATCCAGTATGCTCTACCACGATGCCACCCTTAGCCCCTTTCACAATTTGCGCTTCACACTTGCATGAAGAAAAGAGGAACAGAGGGACAGTAAATAACAGGGAGGCATATCCTTTCATGCACCGTTTCATTTCGCCTTATCCTTATACGTCACTTTCAAGATGGAACGGTCATAGTCTATCTCAATCTTACCAAGCCTGTTCAGTACCGACTGACCGAGTAAGAGAGGAGCCACCTGACTCTTCACCACAGAAGCCCTTACGTCATTCAGTTTCAGTCCGCCAAAGTTCACATTCTTCAGGTTGATCACCGTACCCTCACTGATCTCCCCATTGGCAGTCATATAGTTCTGTTTGCCTATGACATCCTTCGAAGACAAGTAGCTATTCTTCAGCATGAACGTGGCCTCCACAGTTGATATAGTTACATCACTTGCTCCAGTATCAAACACGAAATACAGCGGCAAGTCGTTGATTTCACATTTCACCTTATAGACGCCACCTTCTTTAGTAAAAGGAATCTCAACCATACGTTCCTCAAATAACACCGGACTATCTGTATTGCTATCCCTTTCACTCTCATATTTCTGCCGATATTCCTCTATCAGAGCCTTGAACGCAGGCAGATTGCGAACGTTGTCCAGATCCTTGTCTTTCTCTATATGAATCAAGCTCCGATGTCCCTTTTCGAAGGCCGTATTCAGGTTCTCTATGGCTTTATCCGTTTCACCCATGATAGAATAGATGCATGCAGCATTGTAGTAAGTGCCATCACCATCATCAGCCTCCAAAGCCCTGTTCAGCCAGTCTATGGCCTTGTCATTCTGCCCTAAATACAGATAGCCGAATGCAGCAGTGCAATCGGAGTTTGGAACAGAGTCAAGCTCTATTGCCTTTTCCAGGTCACTCTTTGCTTTCTCTTGATTTCCCAACAGCACGTTGAGCCTTCCTCTGCACATATAGGCATAAGCGTTTGAAGGCTCCAGTGCTATGCTCATGTCATAATCCTCCAATGCCCTCTTGCTATCACCATTCATATCCCGATACCACCCACGCTGATAGTAGCCATAGTAATGATCTGGATAAGCCTCTATAAAATCCCCCACGGCCCTGATGGCCTCTTCGCTCTGTCCATCATTATAGAAGATATCAGCCTTCAGCATCATATAGTTCCCATCACTAGGATCCAGTTCAAGAGCCTCGTCAATACTTGCCAGCGCATTCTGATAGTCGCCCAGCTCTGCGTACGCTTGTGCCATGTAATAGTAAGCCTGGTCCACTGGGCCGATTTCATTCGACTGCTTATAATAATCTATTGCCTTTTCGTACTGATTGGCACTCCTGTAAATATCACCGATAGCATAAGGCCACAGGATATTGGCTTTCTCCTTAACAGCCTGTACTCTTAGCTTTGCTATAGCCACATCTTGCGCTTCCTTGGCGATTTCCCCGATGAGATAATACGCCTTTTGATTAGAATCCTCGTTGTTCAGAGCAGTTATCACATCATCCATAGCCTCTGCATACCTACCCAATCCCAGAAGGCTCTCTGCCCTGAATGCATAAGCCTGAGGATAATCAGGCTGAAGTTTCAGCGCATAGTCAAATTCCTTGATGGCATCCTCCCATCTTTCCTGAGCATTAGCATTCCTACCCACACCCATATAACCAAGCGGAGAGCCAGGGTCTAAAGATTTTATTATCTCATAATCCTTGTCAGACTGTGAATATTCCCCCATATAGTAATAGAGGTCACCTCTACTCCTATATAAATCAGGGTCATCATCCTTATAAGATATCGAAGTAGTCATGTCTTCTATCGCCTTATCTTCCTCATCCAGCATATGATATATGCGCGCTCTGGTTCCATAGGCAATAGCCATATACTCCCCATCCTTCTTAGGCAGGTATTTCAAGGCATTCTCCACAGCAGTCAAAGCACGTCCATACTCTTGGCTAGTATACCTCAACATTGCTATCCATGCAAAAGCATAACCATTTTTAGGATTATCCTGCAATTCCTTGTTGAAGTATTCCAGAGCCTCCTCATCTTCATTATTATCTGCAGCCTCCACACCTCTATTATAATTATAGGTGTCTGGACGCTTTACCTTCTGGGCATTCAGCATTCCCACTACGCTGAACAGCAGTAACGCTAAAAGAATAGACCTTTTTCTCATAAAACTTATCTTTATAAGAAGTGACAAAAATGTTTCAAGTATCAGTTCAAAGTTAATCTATTGGCTATTCATAACCAAAGCTTTTCACCCCCGATGTATGAAATGCCCAGTTTTAAGTATGAAATGCAGACTAGACTCACAATCCATACCACTTTTTAATGACACTTAATTAATTACATCCAGTAATCATAGTCCCCATCTGTATCAGCAATGAAGAATGTACCATCAGAGAGAAATTTTATTCTGTAAACATTAATACGAGTTTCTTCCAGTTTATTTTTAATGATTATCCGCAACCAGCCGATAGGTTTCTATTGTAGATTCGATGCC
>CALAEY010000023.1 GCA_937891085.1 uncultured Prevotellaceae bacterium
TGCAACCCTTTTCATTCCCTTTGGCGAACTAAGTCGCTCATGTACGTTTCATATTTGTTTCAATTTTATTGTTATTGATTATTTTTTCTTGGTCTTAATGACGTCGCCTTCACTTTCATTGTAAGCTCCGTACCTCGCATCCACTTCGAGCCATTGGAAATCTTTCTCTTCCATGGGGTGCCAGCTGTCTTGGTCGAAGTTGGCAGGGAACCCCTTCATTTCAAGATTGTAGAACGCGCCATCGTCAGAGAGTTCTATCTTGAATGTGGCAGCTACTATGGCATCGCAGTTGTAGTATTCTGCAGCGTCGTAGATGGCACGGCTTCTCAGATTGTCGAGATTGCCATTCATGGCCACCTCAACAGAGGTTTTATCATATTGCTTTTTGAATGTGCTTCTGGGACCAACGACATTGAGGTCAACAATAAGCGGCCTTACATAACTTCTGGCTGTGACTTCCAGCATTCGGGCTTGGGTGTCGGAGAAACTCCTGGTGGTAACAACTGTTTTCTGGGCATTTGCTGAGAGCAGAAACAGAGAAATCATTGAAAAAAGAATCTCCGTGTGGTGATAAGTTCCTAAACCTAAAATGTGTCATCTAAGACAGCCTGTAATAGACATAATCATCGTATTTTTGAAAGAAATATCTTTGATTTGTTGCATAAAACACCATTTAAGGAACGCTATTAAGCCTTTAGGAACTTATCACCACATGGATAAAAGAATTAATAGCCTTTTCATGTCGAGTTATGGCATATCCACATTGTCTTGGCTCTAAACAATGATTTGTAATACAAAAGGGAAGTGTGAGCCAACTTAACTTATCCTGTTAGTAGGCCCTCGACTGCCTGAATGGTAGATAAGAAAAAATCGCTCACACCTTAGGCAGTATTGTACTTTGGGAAGTATATACTACGAACTAAGGAGAACGTCTTTCTCTATTCTTACCATTCGTGAATTGTCGAGGTTCACTAACACAGAATAGCTAAACGCTTCCTAATATGTAAATGTCGCAATGACTGCAACGCTACAAAGTTAAGAAAGATTTTTGAAAACGTTCAAATGTGAGCGATAATTTTATTATTAGAATTAGAAATGTGAGAGTTTACTGCTTTTTGCAATAAGATAAATTTGAACAATGTTCTATTTTTGGCGTGGTTTGCCAATGCCGTCTAAGCCTGTCAGATCAAACCTATAAACGTTCTCCTTTACCTGAATCTGCTCGAAAAATGCAATCATATAGATGGGGTAGTATGTAGTATTCCCCTTTGTTTGCACATTTTCTTGACAGAACACATAGGCAGATGGTATGTCATACTCTTTATTCGCCATTACATTGGAAAGTGCATTGTGACGTTCATAGTCTTTGCCAGATTTGACCTCTATCGGCAACACATGGTTGTCATATTCCACAACAAAATCCAGTTCGCCCTGCTTCTTGCTGTTAAAGAAGTATAGCGAATGCTGTCCATCTTCACTAAAACCATGCGCGTAAAGCTCCTGTGCTACAAGGTTCTCGATGATAGAGCCATAGTTGATGTTGGCATCTTGGCTTAGAAGTCTGGTCTGAATATTTCCACCATACATAGCTGCAAGTAGCCCTACATCATTTAAGAATAGCTTGAACAGATTGCGCTGTTTGTTTAGTAGCAAAGGAATGCGGGGCTCTTCTATATTATATGTAGGAATCGCTACGCCAGCATCTTTCAACCACAGGAAGCTGTCTTCATATTTGCTGAAACGTGCTTTCTCGTTTAGCTCTTTCAGAATAAAGCGCTTGTTTTTCGCATTCAGTTCAGAAGGGATAAGGTCATAAATTTCTTCTATCTGAAGCTTGTGGTCGGGGTCGTATTTAGTGATGTCACGCTTGTATGTACGGATAATACCACGCTGCTCCATAAAGACATTGCGGAGATTGTTAGTGTCAAGGTACTTTTGTACTGCTGCTGGCATGCCTCCAATAATAAGGTATAAACGAATGGCTTCAAGCATTCTCTTATGGATAAAGTCATCTACAGGCTGCTTTTTCTCAAAGCACTCTTGTAGATGGCCAATGACTTCGGTGCTAATACCAATGGCTTCGAAAAACTCTAAAAGATCTATAGGGTACATTTCAATCTCGTCCATATACCCAACGGGAACACTGCGAAGGTCGTCTAGTTCTACACCAAGCAGCGACCCACTCATCACATACCTATAACTGCCTTCTTCCACAAGGAATTTAATGGCAGTCACAATTTCTTTGCATTCTTGCACTTCATCGAAGAAAATCAATGTATTCTCTGGCACCAGGGGTTTCTTTGTAAAGGCTGAGATGCGCAAGAGTAAATCTCTGGCTCCTCTCTGCTCCTTGAATAGTTCTATGGCTTCTGGTTGCTCCACGAAGTTTATTTCAATGACATTTCCAAAGCACTCTTTACCAACCTTTCGGATGGAAGAGGTCTTGCCAACCTGCCTTGCTCCTGTTACCAAAAGAGAACGGTTGTCATGGAGTAAAAAGTTACGTATGAGCTCGTCAGCTTTGCGTTTAATCATAAATAATTGACTTTGTGGGCGTAAAGATACATATTTTACTTTAATCACAAGAAAAAAGGAGAATATTTTACACTTTTCCAAGGTGATTTTTGTCTAATTTTTACACTTTTCCAGGGTGAATAGGGGCTAAATTTTACACTTTTCCAAGATTTGTATGTGTCGGATTACTTCTTCAGGATATAGCGGAGGCTTTCTTTCAGGATGCGGGAGCCTGCTATCCAGAGGATGAGGGGGTAGAGCACTGCCACGAAAACTACCTTTGCTAAAAGGCTGAGGTAGAGGTTGCTGATGCCACCAAAAAGATAGGCAGCAGAAATGGTTAAGGCGGCTGCTAATAATATATAAGGTGCAATGTCGAGCAGCATGTCACGGAGGCGGAGGCCGCTCTCACGCCGTACAAACCAGAACCAGACAAAGAGCCAGAGGATGTTGATGCCGATGAAAAGGCGCAGCATCCACTGGAATCCCAGCGGACTGGCAGCGATGACGGCCACCAACAGGGTGAGGCAGAGGCTGATGGTACACCACATATAGATGGAGGAGTGCCCACGGCTGATGATAAAATTGGAAAACAGGCTCGAAAGTGGCACAAAGGCGCCCCAAATGCAGAGCAAGCTCAAAATGCCGGCACTCTCTATCCATCGCTCCGTGATGGTGATAACGATGACTTCTTTGGAAACGATGCTCAATCCAAACATCACGGGAAAACTGATGAAAGCCGTGAAACGGAGCAACTTACGCAGCACTTGCAGTTGGCGCTCCTTGTCATCTTCCACCTTCGTGAAGACGGGTTGCGCCACGCCATACAGCATGTTGGTGATAAGGTTGTGCCCCATCTGGTTCCATTTGTTGGCTTGCGAGAAATTGCCTACTACTGACATGGTGTAGAACTTTCCCAAGATGTTGGAGAAGAGGTTGTTATTAATGATGTTGAAGACGTTGGTAATGATCAACTTGCTGCTGAAACCTATCATCTCACGGATAGGGGTGAAATCCACTGGCAGGGTGGGGTGCCAGCGGGTGAAAGCGTAGCAAAGCACCGTCATACTGCCCACATAGGCAATGGTCTGCGTGGCAATGCCCCAGAACGCATAGCCATTGGCTGCCATCGTCACACCGATAATGCCAGAAATGAGGATGGAGCAGATGGTGATGATAGATGTTTCTTTCACCTTCAGGTTGCGAAACAGGTAGGCGCGTGGAGCGATGTTGAGGCTGGATATCACGAAACCTATAAAAAGGTAGCGCGAAAGGGGCGTGAGGATGGGCTCGTCATAGAAGTTGGCTATCAATGGAGCAGCCAACCAAAGCAAGGCATACAGGCAGAGGCTGCAAAGAGTGCTGCACCAAAATACGGCATTATAGTCGCGGTGCGACACCTCTTTCTTCTTATTAAGTGCCGAGATAAACCCACCTTCTTGCAGAGCGGAAGCAGTAGCGGAGAAGACCGTAAGCACCCCTACCAACCCGTAATCGGTTTGGGTGAGCAGACGGGCCAAGAAGATACCAAAAAGAAGGCTCAGCAACTGCTGGATGCCGTTGCTGATGCCTCCCCATAGTAGTCCTTTAGCAGTCTTCTCTTTTAGAGATTCCGACTCACCATTCATTATCCATTATTCATTATTCATTTTTCATTCTCAACTCACCGGACTTCCTGGCTTCACGTCCTTCGTGGTGGTCACTACGCTGAGGCTTCCGTCGCTGTCAACAGCACTCAGGATCATGCCTTGGCTCTCTACACCCATCATCTTTCGTGGAGCAAAGTTGGCTACAAAGAGAATGCGACGGCCAACCAGTTCCTCTGGATTCTCGTAGTAAGCAGCAATGCCAGAGCAGATGGTGCGGTCGGTGCCAGTTCCATCGTCAATGGTGAATTGCAGCAGTTTCTTTGACTTTGGCACTGGCTTGCAAGCCTTTACCAATCCCACGCGGATGTCAAGCTTCTCGAAGTTCTCAAAGCTGACGGCCTCCTTGAATGCAGCAGGTTTCCAAAGGGCAGCCTCATTGGCTTTCTTCTTCTCCTGCAACTTCTGAATCTGGGCATCTATCACGCTGTCCTCGATCTTCTCGAAGAGCAAGGAAGGCTCTGCCAACTGGTGTCCAGCCTTGATAAGGTCGGTGCTGCCCAGCTGATTCCAATCGAAGTCCTCCATGTTGAGCATCTTGCGCAGTTTCTCACTGCTGAAAGGCAAGAATGGCTCGAAGGCGATGGAAAGGTTGGCTACCAACTGCAAAGAGATGTTCAGCACAGTCTCCACGCGCTTAGGATCGGTCTTCCATACCTTCCAAGGCTCGCAGTCGGTGATGTACTTATTGCCGATACGTGCCAAGTTCATGGCTTCCTTCTGCGCATCGCGGAACTTGAAGTTGTCCAGCAGGTTCTCCACTTTTGCCTTCACGTCCTTGAACTCCGCAATGGTCTGCTCGTCATACGCTGTCAGCTCTCCGCATTCAGGCACGATGCCGTTCCAATACTTCTTCGTCAGCTGCAAAGCACGGTTCACGAAGTTGCCGTAGATGGCCACCAACTCGCTATTGTTGCGCTCCTGGAAGTCTTTCCACATGAAGTTGTTATCCTTGGTCTCAGGGGCGTTGGCTGTGAGCACATAGCGCAGCACATCCTGCTTGCCAGGGAAATCTTCCAGATATTCATTGAGCCATACCGCCCAGTTCTTTGAGGTGGAAATCTTGTCGTTCTCCAAGTTCAGGAACTCGTTGGCAGGAACATTGTCGGGCATGATGTATTTGCCATGCGCTTTCATCATGGTAGGGAAGATGATGCAGTGGAACACGATGTTGTCCTTGCCGATGAAGTGCACCAGGCGGGTGTCTTCATCCTGCCACCACTTCTCCCAAGGCCCCCACTTCTCAGGCTCACGGTCGCACAGCTCCTTAGTGTTGCTGATGTAGCCGATAGGCGCATCAAACCACACGTAGAGCACCTTGCCTTCAGCACCCTCTACAGGTACGGGGATACCCCAATCCAAGTCGCGTGTCATGGCACGAGGTGCCAGATCCAGGTCCAGCCAAGATTTGCACTGGCCATAGACATTCGGTCTCCACTCCTTGTGGCCTTCCAAGATCCACTCTTTCAGCCAGTCTTGGTACTGATTCAGAGGCAGATACCAGTTCTTCGTTTTGCGAAGCACAGGCACCTCACCCGTCTCCTTGGAGCGAGGATTGATCAGCTCGGTAGGTTCCAAAGCACGTCCGCAGCCTTCTTCGCACTGGTTGCCATACGCCTGCTTGTGGCAGTAAGGGCATTCGCCCACCACATCACGGTCGGTCAGGAATTTCTGGCTCTTCTCATCAAAGAACTGCATGCTGGTTTTCTCAATCAGCTTGCCATCGTCATAGAGCTTGCGGAAGAAATCTGCAGCAAACTTATGATGAATCTTGGAAGTCGTACGACTATAAATGTCGAATGAGATGCCGAATTCCTTGAAAGAGTCCTTGATGATCTTGTGATAGCGATCCACCACATCTTGTGGGGTGATGCCTTCCTTGCGGGCACGCTGCGTCACAGGTACACCGTGCTCGTCAGAACCACCAATGAACAACACGTCTTCTTTCTTCAGTCGCAGATAGCGGACGTATATATCGGCAGGCACATAGACACCTGCCAGATGACCGATGTGTACAGGACCATTAGCATAGGGCAATGCCGAGGTCACTGTGGTACGTTTAAATTTCTTCTCCATAAAAGTGTTTTTCTTTATTTGGCTGCGAAGATAATGATTTTTTATTCAATATCCAACACTTGCTCTCTGAGAGCGGTTTAATATATAAGGAAACACCTCGGTGGTTCCTAAAAACGGTTCCACCGAGGCATCCCTTTTTTAATAGTTTAATCTTTGCATATTTGCATTGCTGCAATAAGTGCTTCGCCGCTTATTGCAGCAATGCTCTTGCCTCACGGTCTGGATCGTTCTTCACTTCGCAGACATCAGTAAGAGAGAGGCACCGATGCACAGCATGGATGCACCCTTCATGATTAAAGATTTCCTACTCATACTTGTATTAGAAATTAAAGGTTTGTAATTTCATTTGCTGTCATAATTAGACAAAAATAGACTTTCTAATCAATATTTGCAAATATGGAGCATAAATCTTGCATCTTTTGTCAGAATTCATGGCTTGTATGTGTCCAAGTGCTATCTGCCGTGATGGTGCCGTCGAATGCTTTTCCGAAGAATTTGCCTTGATAGCGGGTGATGTTGTTGCGCTTCATCGGCACATCCTCGAAGACACGGGAATACACATCGTTGCCATCGTTATCGTAGGCCGTGATGGTGATTTTCAGCTTGCCTTCTTCGTCGAAGAGGAAGGTATAGACTCCGAAGGTATTCGGAGCAGAGCCTGGCACCACCTCAAACTCCTCATGCTGGCGGGAGTTGGTCACCCCTCGTCCGCTGCGGGCATTGACGGTGGCACTACCACCCGTGTACTTGATTTCCAGCAAGGTCACATCATCGGGTATCTTGTCTGTCATGCTGATTTCAAATTTTGATACGGCGCGTGTCAGTGAGAGATTCTGGATAGGTTCCGACTCTTCCGTGACTTCTATCTCCGCGCAATAGAGGAAGGTGTCTGTGACGTAACTGCTTGGGAAGCTGATCTTTTCAGGATTGGTTGTCGTGGCATTTCCCTCGCTGCTATGGGCGAGGCATACCAAGGTATAGGAACCATAAGGGAGGTGTGTGGTGAATCTGCCGAAGTGGTTGTCATCAGCATCTTGATCCATCTTCTGCACACGAGTGTTGCCTTGATAAAGTGCCAGTGTGATGTTGGTACATAGTTCACTGATAGGCACTTCCGCACGGCTCTGTGCATCCACCAGCACTTGCTCCAGTCCCACCACTTGGAAGGTGATTTCCTTACCCTCAGCCCTATCCATCTGTGTGTTCTCGTCGTCGGTCTCTTCTGTGATGGCATTCACGCATGCCAGTACGCTTATCATGGCCAGAAGCAGGGCCATGATAGGCAGTAAGTATTTTGTTTTCATGTGTTTTTGAATGTTAGAAAGCGGTTTCGTCTTTTTCTGTGTATGCATCATCTACGGTGACTGTCCAGGCACCTTGGTTGGAGAAGAAGTAGCCTCTGTAGGTAGTGCTGTAGCCACGCTGCATTGGTACGTTCTCGAAGAGGCGTTCTGCCAGTGTATTACCGTCTGTGTCTTTGGCCGTTACGGTGATGTTGAGCGCTTCCTCGTTGGCAGAGCTCAGGATGCTATATACCTGTACGAAAGGCACCGTCTTTCCCGCATAGCTGGTCACGGTGTATGTCTTGGTCTGTGTAGTTTTAGAGGCAGCCGTACCATTGGTGGCATTCAGCACCAGACCACCGCCTTCTATCTTGAACGTGATTTCCTTGATGGTTGTTGGGAAGGCGTCTGTAGTGATGAGCTTGAATCTGGCTACAGCGTGTTGCAGCACGATGCTGAGGTTTTTCTCACTGTCTTTTGTCACCGTGATGGTCTCATAATAATAATAGGTGTCAGTCAGCTCATTGTTTGGGAAGCTGATGTTGGTAGGGGAGGTGATAGTGGCATCTGCACTGCCCTTATGACCCACTACTACCAGTTGGTAGGTGCCGTAAGGAACGGTCATCTGGAAGGTGCCGAAGCTGGTGTCAGAACTTCCGCCATACGTCTGATTCTCTGAGACTACTGCGTTTTCTCCTTGGAAGAGCCCCAGTGATAGATGTGTCACAGCATCTTTGGCTGCCACAGCACGAGTGTCAGCATCCATCGGCATTTTTTCGTAAGGGGAAACGTTGAAAGTGAGCTGGGCTTCGCCCATTTCTTGGTTGATTACTTGCTCCTGAGAGCATGAAGTGATGGTCATAGCCATCAAGAGGCATGCGCAATGCCACATTAAAGTTACTTTTTTCATTTTGTTTTTATTATAATAGTTAAGTACTATGTTTTCTTCTGTTGTGTCAAAAAGCGTGGCAAAGATAGCGATTATTCTTAACATCCAAGCGATGTTCGCCAAAAAAATCAGCCAAAATCCAAAGAAAGTTGTCCATCACCCAGCAGATTGTATGTCATGCGGTGATGAGGCGTAGGGCCAAATTGTGCCAAAGCGGCCCGATGCTCCTTCGTAGGATACCCCTTGTTTTTCTTCCAGCCATACGAAGGAAACTCCGCATCTATGGTGTTCATGTAGTCGTCTCGATAGGTCTTTGCGAGGATGGAAGCCGCTGCGATGGAGAGGTATTTCCCATCGCCTTTCACTATGGTCACGTGCGGTGTGTCGTGGTAAGGCCTGAAGCGATTGCCATCCACGATGATATGTTCTGGTCTCACCTTCAGTTGGTCTAAAGCCCGATGCATGGCGAGAAATGAGGCATTCAGGATATTGATCTTGTCTATCTCCTCAGCGCTCACCACACCCACTGCCCACGCCACTGCCTCTGCCTCAATAATTGGGCGAAGCTCGTAGCGCTCGTGTTCCGTCAGTTGCTTGGAGTCATTCAGCAGCTCATTCTTAAAGTCGGGAGGCAGTATCACCGCTGCCGCATACACCGGCCCCGCCAGGCATCCGCGCCCCGCCTCGTCGCATCCTGCTTCAGCGACACCTATTTTATAATATGGTAGTAGCATTGTTCTTGTTTTTTGTGCAAAGATAATACTTTTTTGTTTATAGTGTAGAGAACACCTGCCAACTATCGGAAACGAGAGCTGTGGGCGAATATGTCGACCCATATTTGCCCATAACTGACAAGAAAAACGAGTTGTGGGCAATTTTAATTGATTATATTTGCCCATAACTCGTTTTATTTATATATCTTTGCGTCATCAAAACATAATAACATGATGGAAATAATTGCTAGAAATAGTGAGATTGAGACTTTAGAACGTAAGTACTGTTCTGGGAGGTCCGAGTTTATCATAGTGTACGGTCGTCGACGTATAGGTAAGACTTACCTAATCAACAAGCTATTCAATGATCGATTTACATTTACCTACGTGGGTGCACGCAAACAGAAGCCTCAGAAGCAGCTTCAAAGATTCGCAGAGCAACTTCGGTTGTTTAGTGGTTCTACCTATGCTCCTTCATTAAACAACTGGGAAGATGCGTTCAATGAGCTTAAGGTACTTATCAATAGCAGACCGAGTGATGAGAGGAAAGTTATCTTCATTGACGAGATGCCATGGATAGACACGCCAAGGAGTTCATTTGTTGAAGCCTTGGAATATTTCTGGAATGCTTGGGCTGCACAGCGCGATGACATTATGTTCATAGCCTGTGGATCAGCTACATCGTGGATGGTAAACAAACTTGTTAAGAACAGAGGAGGATTGCATAATAGAATCACCGAACAGATTTACCTTAGGCCTTTTACCTTAGGAGAATGCGAGGAATATCTACAAAATAATGGATTTATTTGGGACAGATATACCATACTTCAGTATTATATGGCGATGGGAGGTGTTCCTTATTATCTGACCTTGTTGAATCCAGTACAAAGTCTGGCTCAAAACATCGATAGGCTCTTTTTCTCAAAAAACGCGCCTATGCGGGAGGAGTTTGAAGAACTCTTCAATGCTCTCTTTAATCAGGCAGATAAATACATTGATATCATGAAGGTACTTTCGGAGCATCGGAGTGGAATGCTTAGGGCAGAAATAGCAGAAAAGACAGGACAGTCAGGAGGGAGCTTGACAAAGATCCTTGATAATCTGCAGAGGTGCGACTTCATCGAGTCTTATTCACGTTTTAAATCTTCTGTCAGAAATACCTTATATCGCATTTGTGACCCATACACCTTATTTTATTTTAGGTTCCTGAATGGGAATAACTCCAAAGACGAACATTGGTGGACCAACAACATGCTCTCGCACTCCGTAGTCTCTTGGCAAGGGTTTAGCTTTGAAACTATCTGCATGCTGCATCTTGAACAGATCAAGCGGAGGCTTGGGATTGGGGGTATATCGACAAATGCTTCTTCTTGGAGGAAGCAAGGTGATTGTTCGGAGAATGGCACTCAGATAGATCTTGTCATAGAAAGGGCAGACAGGATAATTAATCTTTGTGAGATGAAATTTTCTGAAGGTCCCTACAATATCACCAAGAGTTATGAAGAGAAACTCCGTCAGCGCATGGCCATCTTCAGAGCAGAAACCAAGACCACAAAAAGTCTTGCCACAACTATGATAACTACCTATGGTATCCTTCAAGGCATACATTCGAGTATAGTGCAAAGTGAAGTAATCATGGATGATCTTTTCACATATTAGACCTACCTGTTACTTTTCATTATGTTACAAACCGTAGGCGCAATTAGTTATACACTAGGCTTTGCTTTATCACCATGTTTCTTCCGTGGACCATCCGCTCTTTTTGTGAAACAAAAGCGGACTTACAACGGAGGAACAACGGACTTACATCGGAGGAATATCGGTCTCACGGTCTCAGGTCTCAAACAGGAGGCTTTTTCGGTTATTTGTGACAATTTCGTTCGGTTATTTGTGGATACTTTGTTCGGTCGAATATGTTTACTTGCTTTGTTGAATTAATAGAAAAGAAGGGTGCCCAATAAGGAGGGCACCCCTCTTTTCTATTACAGCGTATTAATTTCTTCTTTTGATAATCCAGTTACTTCAGAGATGACATCAAGTGGCATCCCTTTTGCTTTGAGTCTTAAAGCCACTTCTGCACGTCCTTCTGCACGTCCTTCTGCACGTCCTTCCGTACGTCCTTCTGCTTGTCCCCTAGCTTTACCCTCTGCGAAGCCTTTTCCGAAACCTTCTTCGCGACCTTGTTCGATACCTTCTATAACTTTGGTTTCCAGGATATCGTTCTGAATCATCACGTTCTCTATATGGCGGTCGTAGGCGGCACGCTCGGCTGTCGTCATGCGCAGATACTGCAGCTTCTCCTTGGCTTCTGCCAGGCCTGGGGTGGTGGTGTTCTCCTTGATGTGCCCGCTCTTCAGGTAGTCCAGCCACTCCTCAAGCGGAGTCCTGGCCACCTGGTTGAACTCATTCACGCGGATGATGTAGTATTCCGAGAAGATCTCCTCGGGCGCCTTCATGCGTATGGCGTTCTTCTCACGCGTGTTTATTTGTAGCGTGTCGTGCGTATGCACGCCCTCGAAGGTGGTCTGACCGTGATACAGATAGTCGGCTCCCTTGCCCAGATCGAAGTAGAGGATGCTGATGGAGTAGACCTTCTTCACCTGGTCGAACTTGTTCCCTCTGGAGATGTGTTCAGTGATGGTCTTGGCCACCCCGTAGAGGATGCGTTGCAGGTAGTAGAGTTCACGAGTCTGCTGTATCTCCACCAAGACTATCTCATCTTTACTATTACGGGCTTTAATATCCACCCTATTGAACTTGTCCATCTCTGAGTCTTGATTCCCTTCACTTTCCAGAATCTCAACAATCTTCATGGGTTCACCGATGAGCACGGTCATGAGACCCTCGAAGACTCCGAAGTTGGCCTTATCGCGGAGCATGCGCTTGGCTGCCCAGTCGAATCTGACATATTTGTTGTACTCATCCATCTTTTCTCTTTTTAAATTGTTCGTTTTCTTTTCCATAATTATATAATAGTTTGTCTGACAATATTTCATGTTGCATGCTACAAAGGTAATGTAATTTTTCTTATTTGTGTCTATTTAATTGAAAATAAATGAAAAAAGAGGGGTGCCTAAGTGGGCACCCCTCTTGGATAGTTTATCTATTCTACTGATATTTTATTCAGTGAATAGCATTCATTAGCGCTTCAGAACAGTCATAGGCACAGTCACTACGTGATGAGTATGGCTGTAAGAGTCTTTAACTGTAATAGTCAAAGTTGAAGGAACATCTGCTGTTGGGTTAGTTGCCTCAGACTTGATATCGAAGGTCAGCTTACCATCAGCCACCTTATTAAACTTGAAGTACTCTTCATATCCCTTAGTTGCACCAGAAGCAGTAGTCAAAGATGCCTTTACAACTTCCAAGCTACCCTCATATGGCTCACTAAGTGGAGCATCGTACTTACTATCACGTAAAATACCCCACTGTTATACTCGATTATTTCCACTGCTTTGTCATCGCTCTGCTTTCGTGGAACATCCATTCTTTCTGTGAAACAAAAGCAGACTTACATAGGAGGAATATCGGCCTCACGGTCTTAGGCCTCAAATGGCACTGATTATGTCATAGAGAGTGGGCAGTAGGCAAAGAAAAAAGTGCCAAAGTGAAATAATTCAACTTTGGCACTACATTCATAAAGCACAACTCTTAATAGATTAAAGGCAATTTTTCCAATTCTATTTTTGGTTCCTTAAGATCCGTGAATACTGGTGGAGGTAATGGAGGATAGATCTTCACATTTTCTTCCACATAGTTACTACGTGTGTTGGCTCCATAGCTTGGTGTTAAACCATTGTAAGTGGTGGTAATCAGACCTTCTTTACCTCTATTTGCTGTTCCTGCTTGAATAGCGAGATATTGATCATCCTTACTAATAAAGGAGTCATAGTCGAAATCCTCTCCTACGATGTCGTGGATGCGTTTCGCTATCAGATAACGCTGCCAAGCACTGAAATAGGCACGGTTGTCATCCATAGCACTCACTTCTTCTGAGCGATAAAGACCCCAATTTGGATTGGCTTCATTCTTTATCTGATATACATCAACATGCAGGAACTTCTTGGTTTCTTTCATACCTTGAGTTGCAGGAATGAGGTGGGACCAGAGACTGCCAGTGGCATCTGTAGATACATTTAATCCAAATTGAAGAGGTGACCAAGAATGTCCTTCGTATTCTCCATTTTTCGTTCTATAGTTTGTTATGTACTCGTCCATCAACCTACCGAACATGTGCCCACCACCTTCATGAAGGGCTGTATTCATCCAGTTCCCAGTATTTGTTTTGCCGTAAGCGCCATTCATACCTCCCCAAGTTAAATCTTCGCCATTATTGGTTATCGGCACCATAGCATATCCTCTTCCTGCACTTGTACTTCGACATCTACCTCCATAGCGTTCATCATTGATTATCATGATAATAGCAGTTTCATCAATAGTTGCTTTTCCTTCCACGATATCCGGACAATGCGCTGAAACGAAGGAATATACTAACTCATCATTGGCAGACATATCGCCGTAGCTTGATTCCGACCACCCAGCATCGAAGAATGTGTCTTTCTGTGTGCCTTCAGTAACATCAGCACCTGCCTCGTTAGAAACGGCATCGATGATGTACATGTTGAAATAATCACTATATTCCTTATATGGATCCACGGAGAAGATAAATTCAAATACATCCTTAGCTTTAGTATGGAAGTCGTTCATCTGGTCCTTGGTGAATCCTTCTGGGATAATCACAAATGGTACGGCCTTAATCTTTGTGCTGGTCTGATAGGTAGTCACAGCGCCATTGGCAAAGTCGTTTGAGCTAATCTCAATGGTTCCCAAATCAAGGATGTGTGAAGACTGAATAGTAGCATCTTTTACGCCCTTTTTGGCATACTCATTCCCAGAAGAATCATAGAAAGAAATGGTAAATCCCTTATCAAGATCAGCTGGCGCTGCTACCATATAATAAGTGGCTTTAGTATTAAAATCACCTGTCATTTCCACATAAGCATTATCTGAATTCAGATAATAGATTTCCCCATCTTCCACCTTAATATATGCCTTTCCTGATAATTTAGGGATATCTCCTGATGAATTCTTGTTAGGCACAACTCTGACTTTTTTTACTTTGCTAACCCCACTTCCGCTTAATTTAACCCAACTTTGACCCTTTCTTTTTGAATTCCCTGCTGTCACAACACTTTCC
>CALAEY010000024.1 GCA_937891085.1 uncultured Prevotellaceae bacterium
ATTCTAACGGAACGGCTTCCACTCGAATTTATGTATTAATAGATATTACCTTAAATATATAAAACTATTTTTTGACTCTTGTTATACTGATGTCATACAGAGGTGTAGCAGGTGTAGCGTGTAGCACGTAGGAGCAACTGCTCCAGCTGCGCCCGTAAGTCCAAGTGCCATCTGTTGGTTCTGGGCACGGAGCCAGAAGAAAAAACTCAAA
This sequence comes from uncultured Prevotellaceae bacterium, assembly GCA_937891085.1. Classification (GTDB taxonomy): domain Bacteria; phylum Bacteroidota; class Bacteroidia; order Bacteroidales; family Bacteroidaceae; genus Bacteroides. The sequence continues at coordinate 212 of CALAEY010000024.1, forward strand.
TTGTTTTGAGTTTACCAATGGAACCTCTATCTTTGCACTCGTAATACTAATAACAAAATAATGGAAACAACAGCAAACGTAGCGACAAAAGAAACAGCCAAAGGCTTCAAGGCTGGCAGTTTCAGGGATTCTATTCGCGCCTATCGGAAATACAAGCGTGAATGGCTGAAAGAAATGGATATCAAGTTGGCACAAGTGGAAGAGAAAATCCGTCAAGCAAAAACCGATCCTTATCTGGAAAAAGACTGATCTGTATGAATACACTTGATTTGGTAAGACTCAGACAACGAACCCCTTATTCTGTCTGGGCCGATGGTGATGTCTATCTTTTTAAGACAGACTTTGATATAGTCTATGCTGTGGATTTCAAGGAAGATTTCTCCTTCGGCGGAAACCCTGCATATTGGTTTGCGCTGACCAACCGTAGCCAGAAGCCTTCGCCTGGAGATCCTAAAGTAAAGGAAACAGTCATCTGCATTCTTGAAGAATTTTTCTGCACAAACCCTGACATCCTGCTGTATATGTGTGACACTGCTGACGATCAGCAAGCTCAGCGTGATCGTTTGTTTCTTCGCTGGTTTAACCAAGCAGCGCAGAGGCAGCACTATGTCATAAAAACAGCTCAAGTTATAGATGAGGGCATAATGAATTACATCGCCATCATCATCCCTCGTTCACACCCAGATCTTGAGGCCATCATCAGGCATTTCGATGAGGAAATCAGAATGTTTAGGGATGACAAACCGTGATGTAATGACACGTTCTTACACCTTCAGCACCAAGCTGAAAGTTGCCGGTGGCAAAAGTGCAGATGTAAAGTCGAACTTCTATTAGTCCAGTACAGTGTACGACTCATACTGTGCTTGGCATTACTACTTTCCCGGTTTTAAGTTCTGGTATAGCAATAGGACGAGCGGGGGCAACTATGTCCGGGCCGTCCTCGCTTTCTGATTTAGTTTAGAGTTTAGAGTTAAGAGCTTAGAGTTAAGAGCTTAGAACTTAGAACTTAGAGCTTAGAGCCTAGATATAGTAGGCAGCGACCACCCCATGCGGGGCATGGCCGCTGCTTGTTTTTTTTGACTACAGTCTCCCCCTCTGCTACACCGCTACAGTTGCTACAGTGTGCATTAACCCTAATTTCTTTGTATCTTTGCAGGCGGCTTGGGGACGCAGGTTCCACAGCCATTCTTTTAAATAAAACAAATATTAACAAATCAAAACCACAGTAGATGGAAGACAACTTTTTTAGGCTGAGGGTCACAGAGATTCTCGGCACAGCCGTATCGGTGGCTGATATAGACAGCCTGATGAACATGATGAGTGAAGAATTAGGATGGCGCGACCTCAAGATAGAGGAACAGCGGCAGCTGCTGCAAAGCAAGGAGATGGAGGAGACAGTAGCGCACTTCTTAGAACGCCTCATAGAGGCAGCTGAGCAGGTGTATCTGAATCACCGCCAAGACGCCGACGGGGTGCGACTCATCATGCTGGTGATGGGAGAGAAGAATAAGTCGGCAGAGATAGGGGCTTGGATGGAAGAACCGAAGAAGGACGACTGTGTGAAGCAGGTGGTCTATCAGATAGGACCTACATGCGGTGAGATGAACCTTATACAACCAGCCGTTGACGACGCAAAGAAAACGGCACGGCAAACGCAGAAAAGTCCGATATACCTGAGCCCGCATAAGGGCAGCAAGATAGACTTCATCAGGCTCTTTAATGCCTACTATGAACTGGGCTTGGTGACCAATGCCGTGGGTGCCAAGCTCACCAAGAAAGACTATTTCACAGCGCTGGGGCTGGCATTCAACATAGACTTGAGCAGCTATGACAAAGACCTGAGCAACTCCATGAACTCGGTCAACTTTGACAAGCAGACGGGTATATTCGATGCACTGCGCGAGAAGCATGTGCAAATATACAACAGCAAATAAAACTTTCATGGGGTAAACATGAGGTAAACGATGCCCCTCTGCAAGATGCCCTAACTTTGCTCCCGAAAATCAGACAAGAATTGATTTCGGGAGTTTTTTGGGGTCTATGTTGATTTGAGTGGGTAATGGAAGATTTCTCCTCCATTGACATAGTA
>CALAEY010000025.1 GCA_937891085.1 uncultured Prevotellaceae bacterium
GCACCAATGGCAGCACCTTTACCATGACCTATCAGGGCACCAACTACGCCACCCAGGGCAGCACCGCCACCACCGCCGATGAGGGCACCCTTACCAGTGTTGTTCATAGAACCGCAACCTGATACTACCAGGCAGAGGCAAAGTAATAATGTGAAAATACCAGTGTGTTTCATACTAAATTGGTTTTAAAATTGTAAATAATCGATGCAAATATACGTTTTTCTTAAATATCCTATTCAAATTTAGCGTAAAAAATGTTATAGGTCTTTCTCTGGATAGAGCGCATCCCACCAAGATGCATCATTCTTCAGGTATTTAGAGAACCAAGCAAAGATAGTCTCCTGCCATTTCAAACGTTTCTGGTAGTCCAAGATATGATGGTTCTGGTCCTTCACAGCCACGAAGGCCGTCTCCCTTCCGAGGAGTTTCAGGGCTGTGAACATCTGGATGCTCTCGCCAATTGGCACGTTCGTGTCTGCTGTGCCATGCAGGAAGAGCAGTGGGGTATGTATCTTGTCTGCATTGAACAGCGGACTCTGCTGAGTGTACATGTCGCTGGCATTCCAAGGGTACTTGCCTGCGCTGGCCACCTCGCTATAGCTATAGCCCCAGTAACCTTCGCCCCAATAGCTGGTAATGTCGCTGATACCCGCATGACTGATGGCAGCAGCGAAGATATCCGTCACCGTCTGGAGGTATTGCGTCATAAATCCACCATAGCTGGCACCGATGCAGCCTATCTTGCTGGCATCCACGAAGCTATGCTCTGCACAGAACTTCTTGGTACCTTCGATGATGTCATCGGCAGTCATCAGTCCCCATGAGTTTACGTGGCGGGCTGCAAATTCCTGTCCAAAGCCTGCAGCACCACTTGGTTGCACCACATAGACCACATAGCCCTGAGAAGCATAGGCATTGTGCGGATAACGGCTTTCAAATGTACGCTCGGTAGGTGTGCAGCCGCCATAGTAGTTCACAATCATCGGATACTTCTTGGTAGCATCGAAATGAGGTGGCAGATAGTAGCGTCCATAGATAGTGTCGCCTCGTTGGTTTACGTAGTTCCATTCGCCAAATTGTCCCAGTTCCACATCTTTCAGCAGCTCTATGTTAGAATCTTCTAATAAGGTATGTGTGCGTTTCTTAGGATTGAGGTTAAGTAAGTGCAGGCGGTTGCTATGCTGGGCACCTTGACCTACATAGGCCATGACTGGCGCATCTGCTGCCAAGGAGTAGCTGCTCACCACATCTTCCTGACTGCCCAAATCGGTGATCTTTCCTGTCTTTGGATCCAGCGAGTACAGATATACCAAGTCGCGATGGTTGGCAGAGAAGTAGATCTGTCCATCGCTGCGCGACCAGTCGTAAGACTCGACTGACTGTGTGATATTGTCTGTCAGCGGAGTCACCTTGCCAGTGGCAATGTCATAGCGGTAGAGGATATACTGATACATGCTCGGAATCTGTCCTGGCTTCACGTGATTGCCGATGCCGTTGAATGCCTCTGCTGAGGCTTGAACCAGCAGTTCCTTGCCATCGGGTGAGAAACTCATGCCACCAAGAAACTCAGCTCCCTTCATGAGAGTATCCACTTTCAGACTGTGGGCATCCATGATCAACACATCGGTGACATCGGTAGGGCGCTTCGTGAGGCGGGAACGACGGACATTAAGCAGCAGCTTCGTACCGTCGTTACTGATGTCTGTCAAGTAAGCAGCATGACTGCCGAAAGTGAGGGGAGTGGTCACGCCCGTCTGCACATCTACTTTAGATAAGGTGGCGCGGTCTCTCCAACCTGGTTGGCGGTCTTCTGGTTCCAGAATCTCAAACACCTCAGGGTCTTCCTTAGTGCCTTCCTCCCTGTTGCGTATGATCATGTAGTCTTCCGTAGGGCTCAAAGTGAAAAAGCCTTGAGGCGCATTCTCCATAAAAACGGTGCGCTGCTGAGTGGCTGGATTCACCTTGTAGAGTGTGTTTCCGTCACGTACCAACAAGGCATTGGTGCGAGGCATCCATTGCGCGCCTCCGCTGATGGTGGCAATGCGGCGATTGGTTGCAGTCTCACGCAGCTCCGTACTGCTAGTTGAGCGGTTACCGTCGGATGTGGTGAAATTCACCAAGATATACTGGCCGTTGGGTGACAGCGAGCCAGAAGTCACGCGCTTGCCATGCAGCACATCCATCAGGCTAAACGGATGCTTGCCTGTGGCAGTAGTAGGCACTGGCTTATCAGCCTTGATGCTCACCTTAATACTATCTGAAGCCCCTGCGTCTGTCAGGTAAGTGATTTTTACCACATGCTGGTGGGCAGGACTCAGCTTTAGGGTGGAACCAGCTTCCCGTCCATCAATGTAGACTTGATAGGTCTTAGGCCCCTTCACTTCCAGTCTGCCATCAAGGTAGCTGTCGTTGTTGATGCCGAAAGTCAGCTGTCCCACGGCCTTACTATCGGTCAGTGAAGGCAGCACCTCGCCGCTCCATGCTTCTTCTTTCACACTCTCCGAGGCATTGAATCCCTTGAGGAGCGTCATGTCATTGAAACTCCTGCCTTTGGCATCTACGTTACCCGTTTGATAGGGCGAAGTGATGGCAAAGGGACCTGCGAGGCGGAAATCCTTTACTACGGTAGTTGTTTGCTGTGCGCTGAGGCTGGCTGCCATTCCTGCCAGCAAACAGCAGATCATTGTTTTTAGCTGATTCATTGAATTTGTTTTTATAATTTCAGTTGCAAAGATAGGAAAATATTTTTACCTTTGTCAGCATAAGGATAATATTAATAAGGTGTAAAAGTATGGCAACAGTTGACGACAAGAAAGTAATCTTCTCGATGGTCGGCTTGAGCAAGGTTATTCAGCAGAATAACAAGCAGGTGCTCAAGGATATTTATCTCTCGTTTTTCTATGGCGCCAAGATAGGAATCATCGGTCTGAACGGTGCAGGTAAGTCCACTTTGCTGAAGATTATCGCAGGCCTTGATAAGCAGTATCAAGGTCAGGTGGTCTTTGCTCCTGGCTATAGCGTGGGCTATCTGGAGCAAGATCCATACCTCGACCCCACCAAGACGGTGAAGGAAATCGTGATGGAAGGCGTGCAGCCCATTGTAGATGCACTGAACGAGTATGAGGAAATCAATCAGAAGTTCGGACTCCCAGAGTACTATGAGGATGCCGGCAAGATGGATCAGTTGATGGCGCGTCAAGGGGAGTTGCAAGACGTCATAGACGCTACGGATGCGTGGAACCTTGATACCAAATTGGAACAGGCGATGGATGCTTTACGCTGTCCTGATGGTGATGAACCCACCGAGCATCTCAGTGGTGGTGAGCGTCGTCGTGTGGCACTGTGCCGTCTGTTGTTGCAGAAACCAGATATCCTTTTGCTGGATGAGCCTACCAACCATCTGGACGCTGAGAGCATCGACTGGCTGGAGCAACATCTGCAGCAGTACGAGGGAACGGTGATTGCTGTGACGCATGACCGTTACTTCCTCGACCATGTGGCTGGTTGGATATTGGAACTGGATCGTGGCGAAGGCATCCCTTGGAAGGGCAACTATAGCAGTTGGCTGGAGCAGAAGACGTTGCGCATGGCTCAGGAAGAGAAGACTGAGAGTAAGCGTCGCAAGACCCTGCAGCGTGAGTTGGAGTGGGTGCGCATGGCTCCAAAGGCCCGCCAAGCCAAGGGTAAGGCCCGTCTGAACTCTTACGAAAAACTGCTTAATGAGGATGTGCGCCAGAAGGAGGAGAGGTTGGAGATTTTCATCCCGAATGGTCCAAGACTGGGTAATAAGGTTATCGAGGCACAGCATGTGAAGAAGGCCTTTGGTGACAAGTTGCTCTTCGACGACTTGAACTTCATGCTGCCTCCTAACGGCATCGTGGGCGTGATAGGTCCTAACGGTGCAGGTAAGACTACGCTCTTCCGCCTGATCATGGGACTGGAGCAGCCTGATGGCGGTACGTTTGAGGTTGGAGAGACGGTGAAGTTGGCCTACGTGGACCAGCAGCATAAGAGCATAGACCCAGGCAAGACCGTCTATGAAGTCATCTCTGGCGGAACGGAGCTTATCCGCATGGGAGGCAAGGACGTGAATGCCCGTGCCTACCTGAGCCGTTTCAATTTCAGCGGTGTGGATCAGCAGAAACTCTGTGGCGTGCTTAGTGGTGGTGAGCGTAATCGTCTGCAATTGGCGTTGGCTCTGAAGGAAGAAGGCAATGTGCTGCTGCTTGATGAGCCTACCAACGATATCGATGTAAATACCCTCCGCGCCTTGGAAGAAGGTCTGGAAGATTTTGCAGGATGTGCCGTGATTATCAGTCATGATCGTTGGTTCCTCGATCGTATCTGTACGCACATTTTGGCCTTCGAAGGAAACTCCAATGTTTTCTTCTTCGAAGGTTCTTATTCCGAGTACGAGGAAAACAAGTTGAAACGTATTGGGAAAGAAGAACCTACGCGCGTACGTTATAGAAAACTGACGCAAGACTGAGAAAAAAGTTGGGCTCGGATGCGTTAAAATCTCTAAAATTGTTTTACCTTTGCGTCTTGTTAAAAAAGAGGTATGAGTATAGGAAATATAATTATTTATCATAAACCTTCATTAAACAGTTTAATTATGTCAAAACAATTAAGAATGCTGATGCTTGCAGTGATGGCGCTGTTCATCTCTGTAGGTGTGCATGCTCAGATTACTACGGCTGCCATGGGTGGTCGAGTGATTGATGACACAGGTGAGGCTGTGATTGGTGCATCTGTACGTGCCGTACACGAGCCTTCTGGTTCAGTCTATGGAGCTGTCACGAATGTGGACGGCCGTTATTCTATTCAAGGTATGCGTACCGGTGGCCCTTACACCGTAACAGTTTCTTACGTAGGCTACTCTTCCAAGTCCTTCTCGAACTTGACCCTCCAGCTCGGTGAGGTGTTCAACCTGAACGTAGATCTTTCTGAGAACATCGAGACACTGGGTGAGGTCGTGGTAACAGCTACGGCTTCTAAGTTTGCCGTGGAGAAGACTGGTGCTGTGACTAACATCAACCAGGCTGCTATCACCAACCTGCCTACTGTAAGCCGTAGCATCTCAGACATCGCTCGCCTCTCTCCATACGCTAACGGTATGGGCTTCAGCGGTGGTGATGGTCGTTCTACCAACTTCACAGTGGATGGTGCCAACTTCAACAACAACTTTGGTTTGAGTTCTAATCTGCCTGGTGGTGGTACTCCTATTTCTGTAGATGCTATCGAGGAAATGCAGGTTGTGGTGACTCCATTCGATGTTCGCCAGTCTAACTTCATCGGTGGTGGTATCAACGCTGTGACTAAGTCTGGTACAAACACCTTTAAGGGCACTGCTTACACCTATTTAATGAATGAGAACCTCCACGGCACCCGTATCGGTGGTCAGGATGTGGCTCGTTCCAAGGATCGTAAGTACACCTATGGTGCTACACTGGGTGGCCCTATCATCAAGAACAAGCTGTTCTTCTTCG
>CALAEY010000026.1 GCA_937891085.1 uncultured Prevotellaceae bacterium
CACGTCGCGGCTCTTAGTGATGCTTCCGCTGGCTGAGTCACCCTCAGTGATGAAGATGCATGAGGCCTCTTCTTCAGGTTTTCCTTTACCATCATTAAGGTGGAACCTACAGTCACGCAGCTTGCGGTTGTGCAGGTTAGCTTTCTTTGAGCGCTCACGAGCCAGTTTTGTCACTCCAGCGATGGCTTTACGCTCACGTTCTGAATCCTGTATCTTTTGCAGCAGTGTTTCTGCCACCAGAGGATTCTTGTGCAGGAAGTTGTCCACCTCTAGTTTGATGAAGTCGCCCACGTATTTGTTTACGCTTACGCCACTCAGGGCGAAAGGCTGTCCATGCTTGTCTTTTTCAGGAGCCATGTAGAGCGAGCCAAGCTTGATCTTGGTTTGGCTCTCGAACATCGGTTCAATTACCTTGATGGCAATAGAGGCCACCATACCGTTGCGCACGTCTTGCACATCGAAGTTCTTTCCGAAGAACTCCTTGATGGTGCGGGCAATGTGCTCTTTGAAGGCGCTCTGGTGCGTTCCGCCTTGCGAGGTGTGCTGACCGTTGACGAAGGAGTAATACTCGTCGCCATACTGAGCCGTGTGGGTGAAGGCGATCTCTATGTCCTTGCCTTTCAGGTGAACGATAGGATAGAGGCCTGACTCCGTCATGCGGTCATTCAGAAGATCTTCCAATCCGTTACGGCTGATGATGCGATGTCCGTTATAGTAAATCGCCAAGTTGGTGTTCAGGTAGGTGTAGTTGCGCAGGCGAGTCTCAACAAACTCATTCTGGAAGGAATAGTTGGCAAACATACTCTCATCAGGTTCGAAGCAAATATAAGTGCCGTTTTCTTCTTCAGTGCTGCCAGTCTCGTCGCTTACTAACTTACCTTGTGAGAATTTCACCTCACGGTACTGTCCGTCTCTGTGGCTGCGGGCAGTGAAATGGATGCTCAGTGCATTCACAGCCTTCAGACCTACACCATTCAATCCTACGCTGGCGATATAGGTGTCGTTGTCGAACTTACCGCCTGTGTTCAGCTTAGAAACCACATCGGTGAGTTTTCCCAAAGGAATACCACGACCATAGTCGCGTACCTCTGCCACCTTATTATCTATGATGTTCACATCAATGCGCTTGCCAAAACCCTCGTTGAACTCATCGATACTGTTGTCGATAGTCTCCTTCAGCAGCACATAGATACCATCGTCATCTTGTGAACCGTCACCTAAACGTCCGATATACATACCAGCACGCAGGCGGATATGTTCCATATCGTCCACATGGCGGATGTTATCTTCGTTATATGTCTGGCTATTTATTATCTCCTCTGGCCTCATAATTCTTAATTGTCAATTGTCAATCTTCAATTGCTTTGATGAAACATCTTCTGCGCTTATGAATCTCATGTCCGAAGTAGTCCCACTGTGCCTGGACTTTGTCGTTCATTTCCAGTTCTGGGTTACTCTCAGCGTATGTGAAGCCCAGCTTATAGTACGTAGGAATCAAATCATAGAACAGCAGTGCATTCACGCCCTTGTTCTGATATTCTGGCTTCACGGCTACCAGGAGCAGATCCAGGCATTTGCCGTATTTCTTCAGATAGAGCACTTTGGCCAGATGCCACCATCCGAAGGGGAAGAGCTTGCCTTTGGCTTTCTGCAGTGCTTCTGAAAGCGATGGCATGGAGATACCCACACCAACCAACTTCTGCTCAGCATCAGTGATCAGTGTCACCATGCGCAGGTCCACGATGGGCAAGAACATGTCTATGTATTGGTTGATCTGCTTTGGTGATAAGGCTGAATACCCGTAGAGAGGGGCGTATGCCTCGTTCATCAAGTCGAAGATGGCCTGTCCGTAGTCTTCCTTGATTTTCTTTGCAGACGAATATTTTTTGATGCTCAGATTGTAGCGCTTCATGATCATTTCTGAGATGCGGCGATGCTTGTCGGGCACCTGTCCACCTTCTGGAACGAAAAGCTTCAGCTCTATCCAGTCTGCATCTTTTTCAAATCCCATACGCTCCATGTGTTGTGGGTAGTAAGGGAAGTTGTAGGTAGTAGCCATAGTGCTAAGCTGGTCGAAACCTTCTATGAGCATACCCTCTGCATCGAAGTCGGTAAATCCCAGCGGTCCTTGGATGTGCGTCATGCCACGCTCTTTTCCCCAGTCTTCCACCGCCTTGATAAGAGCGACGCTCACTTCTGGGTCGTCTATGAAGTCTATCCATCCGAAGCGCACATGCTTCATGCCCCATGTCTCATTGGCCTTCTTGTTGAGGATAGCAGCTACGCGGCCTACCAGCTTACCTTCTTTATATGCCAAGAAATAGTCGGCTTCGCAGAAGTCGAAGGCTCCGTTCTTTTTCTTGTCGAATGTATTGAGCATGTCCTCATAGAGGTCGGGCACAGAATAAGGGTTCTCCTTATACATCTCATAATTCAAGCGGATGAATTTCTTCAATTCACTCTTATTGGAAACTTTTTTTATTGTTACAGCCATATCATTCCTAATTTGCGACAAAGATAATTTTATTTTCGCAATTTCGCAAATTGATTACTGCTGTAGAATCAAATAGATGGTATATGCCACGTAGCATGCCACCATAAAGGCTCCTTCCCAGCGTGTGATGGTGCGTTTTCTGATGAAGAAAGCCACTATCCACAGCAGCAGGCTGGAAGCTATCAGTACCAGCAAGTCCAGCGTAGTGATGCCTGCAGGGTGTAGGGGCGAGATAGTAGCGGTGCAGCCCAATACGAAGAAGATATTAAACAGATTACTACCTATGGCATTGCCAATGGCCATTTCTGGGTTTTTCTTCAGTGCTGCAACAATAGAGGTGGCCAGTTCTGGCAGTGAGGTGCCTGCAGCTACCAATGTCAAGCCTATGATGCTCTCATTTACGCCTAAGCTGCGGGCAATGCTAGAGGCCCCATCTACAAACAGGTTTCCGCCAAATACCAGCATGGCCAGACCGCCCAGAATCCAAAGTAAAGCCTTCCAGAGTGGCATGGGTTGTATGACTTCCTCTGGTTCTGTGGCTTGGTCCTTGTGGGCTATGGCAAACGTATAGCTGATGAAGATGGCAAAGAATCCTAGCAAAAGCAAACCGTCTGCACGACTAATCACATCAAGCGGACTTCTATCAAGCAGTATGTCACAACTACAGAAAAACAGAGCGAGAGAAGCCAAGATGCAAAGGGGAATCTCGTGTATCAGTGTGTTTCGAGTCACCACAATAGGAGCCACAATAGAGGTACATCCTACTATCATGAGCGTATTGAAGACGTTGCTACCTACCACATTACCAATGGCAATATCCGCACTTCCTTTCAGTGCAGATGATACAGACACCGTGAGTTCTGGAGCAGAAGTTCCGAAGGCTATAATCGTAAGGCCAATCACGATGTCTGAGATCTTAAAACGCTTAGCCAGTGCAGCTCCACCGTCTGTCAAGCCATTGGCTCCTAAAAGGATAAGGAGCAGTCCACCTATTAAATATATTATGCTCATGATGATACGTTTATTCTGATGACGCTGCAAAATTAATTATTATCTTTCAATTATCATACTTTGATAATTATAAAAAGCTTCAATGCTCAAAAAGCGGAGTCACAACGGAGGAACAACGGACTTACAACGGAGGAATGTTGGTCTCACGGTCTCATGCTGCTGTTCACATAAAAATGGCTGCCAAGCGAAAGCCTGCACGTCGTCGTCCTAACCAGTGAAGCTGTCCTTTGGGGTCAAGAAGCGTGCTATGGCTTAATCAGGAGAAAAAGCAATTGACAGGTTATAAATAAGAAAAAGAGGAGTTAAACCTCCTCTTTTTCTCTAAATTAATAGTAATCTATATTTACCAACCCCATTCACCAGCCAGATCAACGCCTGGGAAAGCAAGGTAGCAAGGATAACCGTTACCCCAGCCACCAACACCGTCCATATACCAGTATGGGTCAATCTGGAAGAACAGGATGTTGCCTTCGTCATCGAACTCTGCATAACTGCCGGCATTAGAACCGCCCTTCACTGAAGGCATGTAGGCCTTGATCTCAGCACCATAGGAAGAAGAAATGGTGTTGATGTAGAAGAACTGATCCCAAGTCACGCGACCATTTTTAGCCAGCGTGAACACGGCCAAGTATTTGTTGTAGGTACCCACGATGCTACCGTCGGCCAGCACTTTGTCTTCGGTGTAAGGATTAGTGCAGCGGTACTGGGTTGGGTCATCATCCTTCTGCTGAATCACCACTTTATCGGCAAACCCATACCAGAAGCCGTCTAACCACTGGCCAGTGCCAATTGTGTTCCACTTCACGATGTTGATGATTACGCCATAGACACCCACTTCACCTTCCTTGTATGGGTTCACTACAGCGTCATCCAGTGAAATCTGCATGGCGAGATCAGTGCCCGTAGGAGCGGACGCGCTTACGCCGATGGTAATGGTAGCCTCCGTCTCACCAGCGGCGAAAGACACGCTGGAGGGAATCTGGAAGGCAGTTAATTCATTCTCATCTACATTGATTGTATAGGTAGCAGCATCCGTAGCCGTACGGGTCAGCACCACGTCAAAGCTCGGGTCACTTGGATCCACCTCGATAGAAGAGGCATTGCTGCTTGCAAAGCGCACCTCTGGGCAGCCGGCAGCCACTTGTGGGCCTACCTCATAGTCATCATCATCATCGCTACAAGAACTAACAAAGAAGCTCATCATAGCGAGACCTGCCATCAAAAATATTTTGTTAATTTTCATAATTCAAGAATTTTAAATGGTTCTGTTTGTTAGTCTGTTACACCGTCACGCAGGTTAGGATTCTGGCCTGCTACTGGCAGAGAGCCACCTGTGTTGTCAACGATACCTGCATTGTTATTCATCTCACGCTGTGGGAATCGCATGTTCAGCCAACCATCGTTTGCATCCAGATTGAACTGGAAAGCATCTGGTTCGTTAGAAGTACCTGCACCATGGAAGCGAACCAATGGCTTGCCCAGACGCTTCATGTCACCTGTGAAGAAACCTTCGCCCCACAGCTCAACACGACGCTGGAACCAGATTTCATCAGCCAATGACAGGCCACGACCATTCACTGAATATTCAGGATCACGGTAAGTCTTTATGAAGTTCTCCAGTACAGAGATAGCTTGAGCCTCGTTACCACTCTTTGCCAAACCTTCAGCTTGGATAAGAATCATCTCCTCCACACGCATCAGTGGGAAATCGTTGTTGTTCAGGATATTGCCAACACCGCTCTGCTGTCCGAACTTGATGTTGGTGAAAGGCAGGAATTCAACCTTACCGTCATCGCTGGTAACAAACTTTGCAATTTCATCACCTGTAGCAGAAGTACCGGCACCAGCATCTACCCAAGTCAGGTTTGCCCAGTTAGGTGAATGCAGGTTCTCGTCAATCCACCAGCCTTTGCGCACGTCAGTTGCGGGAATCTTGTTCCAGAGCATGGTGTTTATCTGTGGCGTATTCTGCGTAGCTGCCGCATAACCATCGCCGCTGAATGCAGAAATCCAAGAAGAAGAAGTGCGGTAACCATTTTCTTGTGCATAAGAATCGGTTACATCAGCACCCCAGATCCAGTTGTGCTCGTTGATGTCGCAGAATGCAGGAACGCTAACTTCTGCGATAGAAGCAGGTGTGTAGCCCTGAGCAGCCTGAGCGGCATCAGAAGCAGCGGCAGCCCAATTGTTCATTGCCAAGTTGGCACGAGCACGCAGACCGTATGCTACATTTTGATCAATGTTAGCCTTGCTTGTCCTCTTGGCACCAGCCAAGTGCTCTACGGCATAGTTCAGGTCTTCCATGATATACTCCCACACTTCACGTACGGTGGCACGTGGATTATCGGTAGGGTCTACTTCATCGGTCAACAATGGTACACAAGGCTGATCGGCAGCAGAAGAATAGCCGAACTGGAAGTAAGGAGCCAATGCCATATAAGCATAAGCACGGATAGCGCGAGCCTGAGCAATCTTGTTGATAGCGTCTGGGTCGGTAGTATCCTCGGGGAAACCTGCGATGATTTCATTGGCTTTACCAACGTGGCTATATGCCGTACCATAACGAATCAATGGATTGGCATAGTTAGCGTTACGGCTTGACAACTCACCAGCTACAGAGAACCAGTTATAGTTGTTGTCCTGCAAGAAGAGGTCAGCACCTTCGGCATCCAGTGAGATGGCTGCCATGATATAGCCGAAGTTATCGGCACGGCTGGTACTTGCTCCCGTATAAGGCGAGTAAATATGCGTGAATAAGGCAGCAAAGGAAGCCTCTGTACGTACAGGAAGGTCGGTATTGGTCAGCTGAACTTGTTCCAACGTGAGAGAACCGCTTTCAGGCTCCTGCTCATCGATGTCATCACACGATGTCACTGCAAAAGCGGTAACACCCAACATCAAATAGAAAAATTTATTCAGTTTCATCATTTTGTTCTTTCATTTAAAATTAATTCCTTAGAATGTTACAGAGATACCTGCGGTCACAGTGCGCATAGTAGAATAGCTACTGCTCTGAGCATTGGTATAACCACCAATACCGAGGTTGTAACGAGGATCCATACCCTTGCGGGCGGTCAGCACGAAGAGGTTCTCACCTGCCACATACACACGGATGCTCTGCATCTGCAGAGGACGGGTGATGCTACGGGGCAAAGTATAACCTAAGGTAATATTGTTCAGCTCTAAGTAGTTAGAACTGGTCAAGAAACGAGTGTTCGTGGTCTGTGAACCAGTAGATGGATCATCAATAGAAGCCGTACTCAGACGAGGAATGTTGCTGCTGGTGTTCTCAGGACTCCAAGCATCCAGCAAATCCTTGTGCATGGCAGAACCTGCGCTCTGACCGTTGTGCATCAGCTGCTGGTAGCTACCGTCGTAGTAACGACCACCGAGTGAGAAGCTGAACTGAGCAGAGAGGTCGAAACCGAAAGCACTCACGCTTGTACCAAAACCACCCTGAAGATCAGGCAGCAAGTCGCCAACATCGTAGAGAGAAGCCTCTGTGATATCATAAGTCTTTTCGGTAGTAGCAATAGGCTCGCCACCATAGGTGTTGGCCAAGCGATTGCCCTCTGCATCGTAGCTTACGTAGTACTGAGCGCGACCGTTCTCTGGGTCAACGCCAGCAAACTTCACCATATAACCCTGCTGCATAGAACCACCCACGCGGATGATTTGGCTTGAGCTCTTGATACCTACCTCTTCTACTGAAGGATCGAGTGAAAGGAACTCATTATGGTTGGTGGCAAGGGCCAGATTGGCACTCCACTCCAGATTCTTCTTCTTGATGATGGTGCCATCGAGAGAAAGTTCCCAACCGCGATTCAACAACTCACCTACGTTAACAGGATAGGTTGAAACGGTCATACCTGCAGACAATGGCACAGTCTTGTTGTAGAGCAGGTCGCTGGTCTTACCGTTGTAGTATTCCAGCGTACCGTTCAGGCGATAGTTGAAAAAGGAGAAGTCAACACCCACGTTGATAGCCTTCTTCTTCTCCCAAGTCAGGTTCTCATTACCCTTAGCACTCATCTGGATGCTGTATTCACCAGTACCATTGTTGTAAGAAGTGGTGTAACGGTCGGCGTATGCATGGTAACCCATACCAGCATCGTTACCTGTAGAACCCCAGCTCACCTTGAACTTCAGCAGGTCAACCCAATCTACATCCTTCATGAATTCTTCCTCGTTGATTGCCCAAGCAGCACCCAGAGAACCGAAGGTACCCCAGCGATGACCAGGGGCGAAGATTGAAGAAGCATCACGACGGATAGAAGCATTGAAGAAGTACTTGTTGTTATAGTCATACTGCAGACGGCCGAAGAAACCTTCGTTCATCTTGTTGTCAGTATAAGAGCCTACAGACTTCTGATCCATACCTTTGGCATTGTCCAACTCACCGATATATGGGTCATACAGGTGGTCGTTGTAGCCCTCCAAGTAAGAATACTTATACTTGTACTGCTCGTAACCAACCAAAACGCCTAAGTTGTGAACATCATTGAAAGTCTTGTTCCAGTTGGCCATATACTGCTGGTTGATACTGAATGTACGTGAGTGATTCACGTCTACGCCACCATCAGAAGCAGCACCGCTGGCGAATACACTATACAGGGCATTCTGACGACGGTTAATGGATGTAGCGGCCAAGTTGGCAGTGAGGTCCAGACCCTCGATAGGAGTCACGGTAGCACCATACTGACCCATGAAGATGTCTGTGTAAGTCTTGTTGCTGTTATACTCGTTATCACGAACAGCGTTACCTACTACAGAAGGACGCATGAAATTAGTCTGGTTTGAGTCGTAGATTTGACGACCGTTTTCAGTCTTCAGAGAACCATCTGCATTACGTACATACAGAGGATAGATAGCACCCATGTTGTTGGTGATGTAGAAGATGTTGCCAGAAGAACCCCAGCTACCCTCAGAGAACTGAGCCTGCTGGTCGGTGTGAGTGAAGCTCATGTTGGTAGTCAGCTTCAACCACTTCTTAGCCTGATATTCTACGTTTGAACGGCTTGAGTAGCGCTGGTAGCGAGAGTTGCTCACGTTACCACCATCATTCAGGTAACCTGCGCTGGCGAAGTAGCTCAGACGGTCAGTACCACCTGTTACGGATACGTTGTATTCCTGACGGAATGAGTTGTGGAACACCTCGTCGTACCAGTCATCTGGAGTATAGTAATACTCACCGTCGCTATAGCCCAGTGTAGCATTAGGATTCAGCTTGAAGTTTGTTCCAATCAGCTTCTCACCCTCTGGCACGGTGAATACCTGGTAACCCAGACCACCGTTGTTCTGATCGTACAGGTTCTTGTCAGCAAAGGCGTAAGCCTCTTGTGCAGTACCGCCATTGTAAGCGATAGCGTTGTACAGAGCCTTATACTGAGTCTCGTAGTACTGACCTGGATCGGTGATTACGTCATATTGTGGAATCAAGCGGCTGTTTGAACCAAACTTGGCATCGAAAGTCACGCGTGCATCCTGAGCACCCTTAGCCTTCTTGGTAGTGATAATCACCACACCGTTGGCACCACGTGCACCGTAGATAGCAGAAGCAGAGGCATCCTTCAATACAGACATGCTCTCGATATCAGCAGGGTTGATAGAAGCCACGCTCTGATCCATAGGTACACCGTCTATAATATAAAGAGGTGTAGAGCTGGCAGCATAAGAACCGATACCGCGGATACGGATGGTAGGAGCGCTACCAGGACCACCAGAAGATGTAGCCTGGATACCAGCTACTTTACCAATCAGGGCGTTGGTAGCTGAAGAAGTTACGTGATTGGCAATGTCTTCAGTCTTCACTTCCATAGCAGAACCCGTGAAAGCTGAACGCTTGGTAGTACCGTATGCCACCACCAATACTTCATCCAGCATCTCTGCATCCATGCGCAGCACGATGTTCATCTCGCGACCGCGGGTGATGTTAAGTTTCTGAGTCTGGAAGCCTACATAAGAAACGGTGATCGTTTCTGCTGTTGAAGGCACGTTTTCGATAACAAAGACACCATCTATATTGGTCACAGCACCACGAGAAGTGCCATCTACCAAGACAGATGCTCCGATAATAGGTTCACCGCTTTCATCTACTACGGTACCCGTTACTCTGGAGTTTTGAGCCATCGCCATCATCACGCTTGCGAAGAGGCAAGCGAATAGCATTAAAACTCTTTCTTTCATAATCTCTCTTTTAACGTTAAACATAAATATTTC
>CALAEY010000027.1 GCA_937891085.1 uncultured Prevotellaceae bacterium
AATGAGCACACCTCAACAAAACCTATGCGGTCTCAATCCCGCAGATTTTCAGAAAGAGATTAACGGAAAAAAGACAGGTCTCTACATACTTAAAAATAAGAGCGGATATGAAGTGGCTGTAACCAATTACGGAGGAGCCATAGTTGCGATTATGGTGCCAGATAAAAATGGAAAAGTAGCTAACGTTATACAGGGACACGACACTATTGACGGTGTCATCAACTCACCAGAGCCATACCTCTCTACACTTATCGGACGATTCGGCAATCGTATCTGCAAAGGTAAGTTCCAGCTTAACGGCAAGGAGTACAGTCTTGCAATAAATAATGGTCCGAATGCCCTTCATGGAGGACCTACAGGACTTCACGCACAGGTATGGGACGCATACCAGACTGGTGACCAGAATCTGACGCTAAACATAGTGCTTCCATACGGACACGAAGGTTTCTCCGGTGAAGTTAAGATTGCAGTGGAATACACATGGACAGACGATAACGAGTTGATTCTTGAGTACCTTGCCACAACAAACAAGAAAACCATAATCAACCTCACTCACCATGCCTTTTTCTCAATCCAGGGCATTGCGAACCCTACTCCAGGCATCGAGGATCAGTTGCTTGAGATGAACTGTGACTTCTACATTCCTATCGACAGCACGTCAATACCTACTGGTGAGATAAGAAAGGTGGATGGCACGCCGTTCGACTTCCGCACCGCTCATGCCATGGCAGAAGAGATAGGCAAGGACGACCAGCAGATAAAGTTCGCCAACGGCATAGACCACAACTTCGTGCTCAATACGGCAGGTGACATCAGTCAGGTGGCCGCCAGCCTCTATTGCGCTGAGACGGGCATCAAGCTGGATGTCTATACCAATGAGCCTGGCATACAGGTCTATACGGGCAACTTCCTGAACGGCACGGCTGTGGGCAAGAAGGGCATCGCCTACAATCAGCGCACGGCCACCTGCCTGGAGACGCAGAAGTTCCCCAACACGCCTAACCACCCCGAATGGCCAAGCGCCACACTGGAGCCTGGGCAGACGTATCACAGCGAGTGCATTTATAAGTTTTCAATTGACAATTGACAATTCACAATTGACAATTGACAATTCACAATTCACAATTGACAATTCACAATTCACAATTGACAATAATTCATAATTCATAATTGAATATAATTCATAATGAATACCATCAGTCAAGCCATAGCAACATCGGGATTTCAGACCATCGACTTTATCATCCTGATCATATACCTTATTATACTTGTCAGCCTCGGACTCTTCCTGAGCCGCAAGAAAGACGGTAAGGAACGCAGTGCCAATGATTATTTCTTGGCAGGCAACACGCTGACATGGTGGGCCGTGGGTGCCTCACTCATCGCAGCCAACATCTCAGCAGAACAGTTCATCGGCATGTCGGGCACTGGCTACCGCGACGGCATCGCCATAGCCGCCTATGAGGTGATGGCAGCCATCACGCTGGTGGTGATAGGCAAGTTCCTGCTGCCCGTGATGCTCAACCAAAAGATCATGACCATACCGCAGTTTCTCCGTGAGCGCTACAACGACGGCGTAGGACTGGCCTTCTCCATCCTGTGGCTGTTCCTCTACATCTTCGTGAACCTCACCTCCGTGGCATGGCTGGGTGCCCTCGCCATAGAGCAGATACTGGGCCTGCAAGGCGTGGCCGTGAGCATCGGCGGACTGGAGGTCTCCATGCGCATGATCATCATCCTAGCCCTCTATGTGATAGCAGGCATCTACTCCATCTATGGCGGCCTCTCCTCCGTGGCTTGGACAGACGTGCTGCAGGTGACCTTCCTTGTGGGTGGCGGCTTGATCACGGCCTACTTCGCCCTGGTTGCCGCTGCCGATGGCGGTTCGTTCATCGATGGGTTCCAGAAAGTCTATACCTACCTCACCACAGGCCCTCACGAGACCGATGTGCACTTCCACTTGGTGATTCAGCAGAGCCATAACCCCAGCGCCTTTGCCAATGTGCCTGGTATCGCTGCCATCGTGGGCGGTGTGTGGCTGACCAACTTAGGCTACTGGGGATTCAACCAGTACATCATCCAGAAGGGTCTGGCTGCCAAGAGCGTGGACGAGGCCAAGAAGGGTCTGATCTTCGCTGGATTCCTGAAGATATTGATTCCGTTCATCGTGGTGCTGCCAGGTATCTGCGCCTACTACATGCACGAGAACGCTTCCCTGATGTCTGGCCTGCAAGGACAGATCAACGTGGCCGACGATGCCTACCCTTGGCTGATACGCAACTTCACGCCAACGGGCATCAAGGGTCTCTCTTTCGCAGCCCTGACGGCAGCCGTGATCTCATCACTCGCCAGCATGTTCAACTCCACCTCTACCCTCTTCACGATGGATATCTACAAGAAGTACATCAACAAGAAGGCAGGAGATCGCCAGTTGGTTGGCGTAGGCCGTTTGGTGGCGCTCTGCTCACTGATTATCGCCCTCATAGCCGTGAAGCCATTGCTTGGCGGTCTGGATCAGGCATTCCAATACATTCAGGAGTACTCAGGCTTTATCTATCCAGGCATCATCATCGTGTTCGGCCTTGGCTTACTCTGGAAGCGTTCCTCCTCTATGGCAGCCGTATGGACGGCCATCCTCACCATCCCGATGGGTGTGCTCTTCAAGGTCTTGCTGCCCGATGTGGCCTTCCAGTTCCGCGCTGGCTACATCTTCATCCTGCTCTTCGTCTTCTTCGTCACCATGACCTACATGGACAAGAAGTACGTGCAGTGTGAGCGCCCCAGTGAGAAAGACCAGCACCAGATGCTCTACTGGGCACACATTCTGGGCGGTGCAGGCGTGCTGATGATTGTGGCCGCACTGATAGTGACCATTGGCGGCATGGTGGCACCAGAGAACCAGACGTTCTTCTACCTGAACGACATCGGCTTCCAAGCCTTCTACTTCTTTGGGGTGCTGACAGGCTCATCGGCCATCTGGCTCTACTCCAACTCTAAGGACGAGGTGAAGGACCCGAAGGCCCTGCCTATCGACCTCAGCCTCTTTGCCACCACACGTGGCTATACCTACGGCACGCTGGGCATCGGCCTCATCACGATAGTGCTCTATATATTATTATGGTAATAATGCAATATTATGCTGGAAGAACTGAAAGAAAAAGTATGCGAGGCCAATCTGGAGCTGGTGAAGCACGGACTGGTGATATTCACTTGGGGCAACGTGTCTGCCATAGATCGTGAGACGGGATTGGTAGTCATCAAGCCCAGCGGCGTGAGCTATGAGCAGATGAAACCATCTGACATGGTAGTGGTAGACCTCGACGGCAAGGTGGTGGAAGGCACTCTGAGACCTTCGTCAGACACCCCTACCCACGTGGTGCTCTATCGGGCATTCCCTGAGATAGGCGGCGTGGTACATACCCACTCCACCTATGCCACCGCATGGGCACAGGCAGGCATCGACATACCCAACATAGGCACTACCCATGCCGACTACTTCCACCACGACATTCCCTGCACCCTCGACATGACGGAGGCAGAAGTGAAAGGTCAGTACGAGTGGGAAACGGGCAACGTGATCGTGAAACGCTTCGATGGCATGAATCCTAATGACACCCCAGGGGTGCTGGTGAAGAACCATGGGCCCTTCACTTGGGGCAAGGATGCTGCCGAAGCCGTACACAATGCCGTGGTGCTGGAGCAAGTGGCCAAGATGGCGTTCATCGCGAAGTGCGTGAACCCCGACCTCACTATGAATCCGCTGCTGATAGAGAAGCACTACAGCCGCAAGCATGGGCCTGGAGCTTATTATGGGCAGAAATGATAATTAATAATAAAAACATAAGAACATGAAAAACATTTTTGAGAATTTAGAAATTTGGTGGGTAACTGGCGCACAACTCCTGTACGGAGGTGATGCAGTGGTAGCAGTAGATGGACACTCTAAGGAGATGGTCGAAGGGCTGAATGCCTCTGGCAATATCCCTGTAAAGATAGTTTACAAAGGCACAGCCAACTCCTCTAAAGAGGTAGAAGCCGTGATGAAGGCAGCCAACAACGATGAGCACTGCGTGGGTATCATCACCTGGATGCATACCTTCTCTCCTGCTAAGATGTGGATCAAGGGACTCCAGGCTCTGCAGAAGCCTCTGCTCCATTTCCACACGCAGTATAATGCCGAGATCCCTTGGGGCGAGATAGACATGGACTTCATGAACCTGAACCAAAGCGCTCATGGCGACATAGAGTTCGGACACATCTGCACACGCATGCGTGTAGCCAGGAAGGTGGTTTGCGGCTACTGGAAGAACGAGGATGCGCAACAAAAGATTGCCGTTTGGGCACGTGTGGCAGCTGGTGTGGCTGATGCCAAGAATACACGCTGCTTGATGTTCGGCATGAACATGAACAACGTGGCCGTGACAGATGGCGACCGTGTGGAGTTTGAGCAGCGCTTAGGCTATCATGTAGACTATTATCCTGTCAGCTCTCTGATGGAGTATTATAAAAAGGTGACAGACGCAGAGGCAGATGCCCTGGTAGAGGAATACAAGAAGCTCTATACCATCAAGATAGACGAAAGTGGTGAACAGGTCTATTGGGAGAAAGTAAAGAACAGCGCCAAGGCTGAGATCGCCCTGCGTAGGGTGCTGAAGGATGAGAACGCCACCGCATTCACGACCAACTTTGACGACCTTGGCGACGCTGACATCGACGCTCCTGACTTCTGCGGTTTCGACCAGATACCTGGCCTTGCCTCACAGCGTCTGATGCAAGAAGGCTATGGCTTCGGCGCTGAGGGCGACTGGAAGACAGCCTGTCTCTATCGCACCCTCTGGATCATGCAGCAGGGATTGCCAAAAGGCTGCTCATTCCTTGAGGACTACACCCTCAACTTTGCAGGAGATCGTTCATCTTGTCTGCAGAGTCACATGCTGGAGATCTGTCCGCTTATCGCCACCGACAAGCCTAAGTTGGAGGTTCACTTCCTCGGCATCGGCATCCGCAAGCAGCAGACAGCCCGTTTGGTATTCACATCAAAGGTGGGTCATGGCATCAAGGCCACGGTGGTAGACTTGGGCAATCGTTTCCGTCTGATCTCACAAGAGGTGGAGTGCATCGAGCCTAAGCCAATGCCACACCTGCCAGTAGCATCAGCCTTGTGGGTTCCACAGCCAACTTTCGAGATTGGTGCAGGGGCATGGATCCTCGCTGGAGGCACACACCACAGTGCCTTCTCCTACGACATCTCCGAAGAGTATTGGGACGACTTTGCAGAAATGCTCGGCATAGAGTATGTGCGCATCAATAAGCAGACCAACCTCATCGACTTCAAGCAGCAGCTGAGGAATAATGAGGTGTACTACATGCTGAATAAGGCGCTGAAATAGAACAATAACTCACAATTAGATTACTATGACTCAAGACGATAGATATGTAATAGGTCTCGACTACGGCAGTGACTCTGCTCGTGCCGTTCTGGTAAACGTTTACAATGGCGAGATCATAGCTACCAGCGTGAAGTACTATCCACGCTGGGTGAAAGGACTGTATTGCGATCCTGCAAAGAACCAATATCGCCAACACCCTCTGGACTATCTGGAAGTGCTGGAAGCTACGGTCAAAGACACACTGGCACAATGCCCTGCAGACGTGGCGCAGAAGGTTGTGGGCATAGCCTTTGATACCACAGGCAGTACGCCTTGCTTCACTGACGAGACAGGCACTCCCCTCGCCCTCCTCCCTGAGTTCAAGGAGAATCCGAATGCCATGTTCGTGCTTTGGAAAGACCACACAGCCGTGAAGGAAGCGGCAGAGATCAACGAACTTTGCAAGCGTTGGCATACCGACTATACAGCCTATGAGGGTGGCATCTACAGCTCTGAATGGTATTGGGCTAAGGCCCTGCATGTGCTTCGTGAAGACGAGGATGTGCGTGCCAAGGCCTACAGCATCGTGGAGCATTGCGAGTGGCTGCCAGCTATCTTGACAGGCGTGAGCAAGAGCAGTGACATCGTACGCAGTCGCTGTGCCTGTGGTCATAAGACCATGTGGCATCCAGAGTGGAGAGGCTTGCCAGAGGAAGAGTTCCTCACCACCCTATCCCCCTTGCTGAAGGGCTTCCGTGATCGTCTCTTTACCCATACAGAGACAGCAGACAAGCCTGTGGGACATCTCACCAAGGAGTGGGCAGAGCGCTTAGGACTGAGCACCAAGGTTGTGGTAGCTGGCGGTGCATTCGACTGCCACATGGGTGCCGTGGGTGCCAACATTACGCCTCATACCTTCGTGCGTGTGATAGGTACCTCTACTTGCGACATTATGGTGTCAAGCTATGAGGAGATTGGCGGCAAACAGATTCAGGGCATCTGCGGACAGGTAGACGGTTCTGTAATCCCTGGCATGGTAGGACTGGAAGCTGGTCAATCAGGCTTTGGCGATGTCTATGCTTGGTTCCGTCACCTTCTGGCATTCCCTCTGCATAAGATCATTGCCAACTCAGGACTGATAGATGCCAAGACCAAGGAATTGCTTATCAAGGAGACGCTTGACTGCATCTTCCCTACCCTCACTGCAGAGGCCAAGAAACTCCCAATCGGAGAGAGTGGCATCATAGCTACCGACTGGATGAATGGTCGTCGTACGCCAAATGCCAACCAACTGCTCACTGGTACCATCAGCGGACTCACACTGGGCAGTGATGCGCCACGCATCTATCGCGCTTTGGTGGAAGCTACAGCCTTCGGCTCTAAAGCCATCGTGGACTGCTTCTTGAATCAAGGTGTGAAGATAGACCAGGTAATTGCCATTGGCGGCATTGCCATGAAGGATGCCTTCGTAATGCAGACGCTGAGCGATGTGCTGGGCATGCCTATCAAGGTATGTCGTGCTTACCAAGCCTGCGCACTGGGAGCAGCTATGTTTGCTGCCACAGCAGCTGGTATTTATAATAAGGTGGAAAATGCACAGAAAGCCATGAACTCTGGTTTTGCTCAAGAGTATCTTCCAAATCCAGAGAATACAGCTGCTTATGCGAAGCTTTACGCTGAGTATCAGAAACTGGGTGCTTTCACTGAAGCTAACGTATAACCATAAATCTACAATCAATATCATGAAAAAAAGAGCTATAATCACTACCATTTGTTTGGCTGCCACAATGGGGCTTTACGCACAGCGTACTGCCACCATCAGCCTCTCTTCTGAAGGGAAGCAAATCATCCCTAAGGAAATCTATGGTCAGTTTGCAGAACATTTGGGCAGCTGCATTTACGGAGGCCTTTGGGTAGGTGAAGATTCTTCTATCCCCAACATACAGGGCTATCGTACCGATGTATTCAATGCCCTGAAAGAGCTGAAGGTACCAGTGCTGCGCTGGCCGGGTGGTTGCTTTGCCGATGAGTACCACTGGATGGATGGCATCGGTCCACGTGAAAACCGTCCCAAGATGGTGAACACCAACTGGGGTGGCACCATTGAAGACAATAGCTTCGGTACCCATGAGTTCCTTAACCTATGTGAGATGCTTGGTGCAGAGCCATACATCAGCGGTAACGTAGGTAGTGGAACCGTTGAGGAACTGGCCAAGTGGGTGGAATACATGACCAGCGAGGGCGATGGTCCCATGGCTCGCCTACGTCGTCAGAACGGACGCGACCATGCCTGGAAGGTGAAGTATCTGGGCGTTGGCAATGAAAGCTGGGGATGCGGAGGTAACATGCGCCCTGAGTACTACAGCGACCTCTTCCGTCGTTACTCCACCTATTGCAGGAACTACGATGGCAATGTGCTCTTCAAGGTAGCCAGCGGTGCCAGCGACTATGACTACAACTGGACGGATGTATTGATGCAGCAGGTTGGTACCCGCATGAATGGCCTTTCACTGCACTACTATACCGTAGCAGGTTGGAATGGCAGCAAAGGAAAGGCTACCAGCTTCACCGACGAAGACTACTTCTGGACTCTGGGCAAATGCCGTGAGATAGAGGACGTCATCAAGCGCCACTGCCAAATCATGGACACCTACGACAGGCAGAAACGGGTAGCCTTGATGCTCGATGAATGGGGCACTTGGTGGGATGTTGAGGAAGGCACCAATCCCGGCCACCTCTTCCAGCAGAACACCCTGCGTGATGCCTTCGTGGCCTCCCTTACCTTCGACATCTTCCATAAGTACACAGACCGCCTGAAGATGGCCAACATTGCCCAGATAGTCAATGTGCTTCAGAGTATGATTCTCACGAAAGACAGCCAGATGGTACTCACGCCTACCTACTATGTGTTCAAAATGTACAACGTACATCAAGATGCTACTTACCTGCCCATGCAGATTATCTGCGACCAAGTGCAGGTACGCGACAATCGCACAGTACCTATGCTCAGTGCTACGGCTTCTACAAAGGACGGAAAGACACACATCTCCCTTTCCAACATAGACCCACAGCAGAAGCAGACCATCACCATCAACTTGGGGGCTCTGAAAGCCAGTCGTGTAAGCGGTGAGATGCTCACTTCTGCCAACCTGACTGACTATAATGACTTCGGGAAAGCCGAGGTGGTTCATCCTCAGGCATTCAACGGAGCAAAGCTTCAGAAAGGCATCCTCACGGTAGAACTTCCTGCCAAGAGCATCGTCACTTTGGAATTGCAGTAGAATCACCACTTGGCAGAAATATATTCAAAGAAAGATAGGAATTAACGTTTTATTACACTATCTTTGTGGTCAGAAATAACAAAACAAGACATCATGAACGATAATAAACTGATGAACAGAGCAGCTGACAACATCCGTCTGTTGGCTGTTTCTATGGTAGAAAAGGCAAAGTCAGGTCATCCTGGCGGAGCAATGGGCGGAGCTGACTTCATCAATGTACTCTTCTCCGAATATATGGTATTCGATCCAGAGAATCCAACGTGGGATGGTCGTGACCGTTTCTTCTTGGATCCTGGACACATGTCCCCTATGCTCTACGCACAGCTGCACTTCTTTGGCTACTACTCGATGGACGAACTGAAGAACTTCCGTCAGTGGTACAGCCCTACTACCGGACATCCTGAGCGCGAAATCGTGCGTGGCATTGAGAACACCTCTGGTCCGCTGGGGCAAGGACATACCTATGCCGTAGGTGCAGCCATGGCTGCCAAGTTCCTCAAAGCCCGTTTTGGCGATGTGATGAATCAGACCATCTATGCCTATATCTCCGATGGCGGTATTCAGGAGGAAATCTCACAGGGTGCAGGACGCATGGCTGGCACTTTAGGTCTGGACAACCTCATCATGTTCTATGATGCCAACGAGATACAACTCTCCACTACCGTTGCTGAAGTGACCAGCGAAGATACTGCCAAGAAGTACGAAGCCTGGGGGTGGAAAGTTATCACCATAGATGGCAATGATCCTGATCAGATTCGCAAAGCCTTGAATGAGGCCCAAGCTGAGAAGGAACGCCCTACCTTGATCATCGGACATACTGTGATGGGCAAGGGAGCACGTCGTGCAGATGGCAGCAGCTATGAGAATTGCACAGCCACACATGGTGCTCCACTGGGTGGCGATGCTTATATCAATACGGTAAAGAACTTGGGAGGAGATCCCGAGAATCCATTCGTGGTATGGCCAGAAGTGAAGAAACTCTATGACAAACGCAAAGCTGAATTGAAACAGATTTTGAAAGAGCGCTATGCTGCACGTGCAGCTTGGGAGAAGGCAGAGCCTGAGAAAGCAGCCCTATTGAAGGAATACTTCTCTGGCAAGGCCCCAAAGGTAGATTGGAGCGCCATTGAGCAGAAACCTAATCAGCCTACACGTAATGCCTCCGCTACCGTTCTTGGTCTGTTGGCTAAGCAAGTGGGCAACATGGTAGTGGCCAGTGCAGACCTTTGCAACTCCGACAAGAGCGAAGGTTTCCTGAAGCAGACACACGCCTTCAAGAAAGGCGACTTTAGCGGTGCCTTCTTCCAGGCAGGTGTAAGCGAACTTACCATGGCATGCGTCATGATAGGTATGGCCTTGCATGGCGGTGTATTGCCAGCATGTGCTACCTTCTTCGTATTCTCCGACTATATGAAACCTGCCCTCCGCATGGCAGCCCTCATGGAGATACCTATCATCTTCTTCTGGAGCCACGATGCCTTCCGCGTAGGCGAAGACGGCCCTACACACCAACCCGTTGAGCAGGAAGCACAACTTCGCTTGCTGGAGAAGCTGAAGAACCACAGCGGACGTAATTCGATGTTGGTACTTCGCCCTGCAGATGTCAACGAGACAACGGAAGCCTGGAAACTCGCCATCGAGAACATCTACGGACCAACGGGTATCATTCTCTCCCGTCAGAATGTAGAAAACCTTCCAGAAGGCAATGACTACAGCCTTGTGGCTAAGGGTGGTTATATCGTAGCTGGCTCTGACGAGAATCCAGACGTAATTCTGATAGCTTCTGGCTCTGAGGTATCTACGCTGGTAGCAGGAGCCAAACTGCTTCGTGAGGACGGTGTTCGTGTTCGTATCGTTTCCGTGCCATCTGAAGGTCTTTTCCGTTCTCAGGTACCAGGTTACCAGATCAGGGTACTTCCTTTCCGCAAGAAGAAATTTGCACTCACTGCAGGCCTCTCCTTCGCTATGCGAGGCTTGGTAGGTCCTTACGGAAAGATCTGGGGTATGGACTACTTTGGCTTCTCTGCTCCTTACAAGGTGCTGGATGAGAAGCTGGGCTTCAATGCAGAGAATGTGTACAAGCAAGTTAAAGCAATGTTGAGATAATATGGAAGTAAAGAATATCGGACTTTGTTCAGACCATGCAGGCTATGCCCTGAAAGAGTATGTCAAGTCATGGCTCTCCGCCAGAGGATGGGGATTTGTAGACTATGGTACTTTTAGTGCTCAAAGCTGTGACTATCCAGACTTTGCACATCCCATGGCTATAGCCATAGAGAAAGGTGAGGTATATCCTGGCATCGCTATCTGTGGAACAGGCAATGGCATTGCCATGACACTCAACAAGCATCAGGGCATCCGTGCTGCACTTTGCTGGAAGCCTGAGATTTGCGAGCTGGCACGTAAGCACAATGATGCCAATGTGTTGGTTCTTCCCGGCCGTCACCTCACCAACGTAGAAGCAGACGCTATTTTGGAAGTGTTCTTTACTGCTGAATTTGAAGGCGGAAGGCATGAGCGCAGAGTCCAGAAAATCCCTGTATGATTTTTTTGGAAAAAAGTTTGCAGTTTGCAAAATACTTATTACTTTTGCATCCGCAAACGTAGTTAGGAGCGTAGCTCAGTTGGTTTAGAGCGCTTCAGTCACATTGAAGAGGTCATCG
>CALAEY010000028.1 GCA_937891085.1 uncultured Prevotellaceae bacterium
GAACAGTGAAAGATGCCAAGAGTTTTAAGATTGGGAAGTTTGAAAGCAGTGGCACTGTCAAGGATGCCCGAAATTTCACTGTGGGCAAGATTGAGAAGGATGGCACCATCAAAGACGAACATAGCTTCAGACTTGGGAAGGTGGAAAGTGATGGCACAGTGAAGGATAGCAGGAACTTCACTATCGGGAAGATTGACTCTGATGGGAAAGTGAAGGATAGCCTCCGCTATATCTTGAGGAAATAGCTCGAAGACTACAGACCTTGTGGAGAGTCCGTTTCGCCCTCATTTTTGGTAAGTTCAGCCCTATTTTTGCCCCACATTTTGGTTTTGCCCAGTTTTTCGGAAGAAAATAAAAGATTTTTTCCCCCATTTTTAGATAAATATGTATCTTTGCATAATCTTATTATACAAATCAAGGAGAAAATGGCATATTACAAAAGGCATATAGACGAAAGGTTGCTTCAATGGAAAGACTCCCTCCGCCACAATCCGCTACTTATTCGCGGGGCACGACAAGTGGGCAAGTCTACTGCTGTCAGAGAACTTGCAAAACAGTTTCGCTATTTCTTAGAAATCAATTTGGAGAAACAACCAGACTTACTCCAGATGTTTCCCGAAAACATTGATGTAAAGAAAACATGTGAAAAACTGAGCGGAACTCTTGGCATTCCTATTATACCAGGCGAAACACTTCTTTTCATCGATGAGATACAGGTTTCGAAAGAAGCGATTATGTCATTACGATACTTCAAGGAAGATTATCCAGAGCTGCATGTTATCGCTGCTGGTTCGCTTTTAGAATTCACCTTGGAGGAATTGCCATCGTTTGGGGTTGGAAGAATCCGTTCGTTATATATGTATCCATTCTCATTCGACGAATTTCTCATGGCGCAAGGCCTGAAACTGACTGTGGACTTCAAGAAAAGGGCCACAAGTGATGAGCCATTGCCCGAGAAAGCACACAGAGACCTGATAGAGCAACTCCGCACATTCTACATAGTAGGTGGTATGCCTGCTGCCATCACAGAATGGATAGAATCACGCAGCTACATAGAAGTATCTCATATCCATGCCGACCTTATACAGACTTATGAGGATGACTTCAATAAATACAAGAAACGCGTGTCACCCGTCTTGCTTCGGCAAGTTCTTCGTTCCGTGGCTTTGCAGATAGGTAATAAATTTGTATATTCTATGGCAGTCCATGACGTTCATTCATCCATAGTCAGAGAGGCATTGCATCTACTTACGTTGGCAGGTCTGATAATTCCCGTGAAGCATACAGATGGCACGGGAGTACCACTTGGAGCCGAAGAGAACAACAGATATGTGAAATACTTATTCTTCGACTTAGGAGTGATGCAAACCATGCTTGATATTCCTGCAGCTGATATTCTGACTGCATCTGACGTAGATTTCGTAAACAAAGGTGGTACTTCTGAGATGTTTGCAGGTATTGAGATGCAAAAGTATAGCGACTGTTTCCTAAAGGCAGAATTACATTATTGGCAGAATACTGCTAATGGTAGCAATGCAGAAGTAGACTATCTGAGAGTGCATAGCGGACTGGTTCTGCCTGTAGAAGTGAAAGCCA
The DNA here is from genome assembly GCA_937891085.1 of uncultured Prevotellaceae bacterium. Lineage (GTDB taxonomy): Bacteria > Bacteroidota > Bacteroidia > Bacteroidales > Bacteroidaceae > Bacteroides. The sequence goes on from CALAEY010000028.1 coordinate 1,597, forward strand.
GCACTCAAGGCAGCATGCAGAGCCTCTGGATTTTCATGCGTAAGCGCAAGTTGCATAGCGCTATTAGAACCTCATTGGAGAACTTCGGCCAGTTTGATTACTATGACTCGAAAGACAACTTTGAGCAAAGGCATGTGAACATTGTTCCACTCTATGCTCTGAGTAATCTGGAGTAATACTTTTACATTCTCTTTTTCATAACTTTGCGATATCAATTAAATAAGCCATGAGAACTATCATATTGCTATTCCTTTTTGGACTCGCCACATTGACATCAAATGCCCAGTCAATGTATAATGCCTCCAACTTCCTCATTGGGAAGATAGAGGCAGATGGAACAGTGAAAGATGCCAAGAGTTTTAAGATTGGGAAGTTTGAAAGCAGTGGCACCATCAAGGATGCTCGCAATTTCACTGTAGGCAAGATTGAGAATGATGGCACCATCAAGGATGCTCATAGCTTCCGACTTGGGAAAGTGGAAAGTGATGGCACTGTGAAGGATAGCAGAAACTTCACTATCGGGAAGATTGAGGCTGATGGGAAAGTGAAGGATAGCAGGAGCTTCACTATTGGCTATGCCAAAGGGGTGAATAGACGCTACGCTGCCGTATTCTACTTCTTCCATTTGCTGGAATGAGCCCCGTAACTGAAGAAATGCTTGCTTTTTATAAAACAAATTGCATTTCTTCTTCCGCTCTTCCGCTAAATTTAGAAAACGCTTATGTCGCAATAGCTATCATAGCGGAAGAAGAGGCGGAAGTAGCGGAAGTAAAATGGGCTTTTGGGGCAAAAGATTGGGTAAAACGGGGTCTTTTTGGGCTACAATCTTAATAGATGCATGAGAACGGCTGGAGTCTCCCTACTTGAAACTGCCAGTTCTATGCCTAAGGACTGGCAGTCCTATGCCTAAGGACTGCCAGTTTCAGTACGGAAGACTGAGAGTTTCACGCCTTAAAACCAGTGTGGAACTGGCTAACGAATGATTATCAAGCAGTATTAGAGCACCCACAGATCAGCATGCCACATAGAAAGCATATAAGGCCATATTTTCGAAAAAAACGGCATTCTTCTTCCGCTACTTCCGCTTCTTCTTCCGCTATGATAGTCTATACGGATTATATACTATCTGAATTTAGCGGAAGAGCGGAAGAAGAATCAGAAATTTTTTGCCGTCAAAAACGTTGACATCAACTTTGCCATAAGATGATTTTCGGCATTCTCGCATGTAGAATTTGGAGATAGCTTAGATGACAGAATAGCTTGATCGAACTTCGTTACAAAAGAAATGCTTGGTTTTTTCACGGAAATACCAAGCAAAACTCCAGAAATGCAGTTACATTTACCACTGTAATGCTTGGTATTTCGGCGACAACTGCCTGCGTTTCTGGAAATGTGGCTGACTTTTGGTAAAGAATAGGGCATTTTCGCTCATAGTGGTGAACATTTGTGAACATAACTGCTAAAGGCAACTACTTAAAAAAGCAAAAATAAACAGCATTGTTTATGAACAATTTGGCTAATAGTTCTTATATTTGCAGCAGAACAACTTAATAATGAATCTTATGACATCTATTAGCATTGATACAAACATCTATAATGAGGCAAAACTATATGCCGATAAGCACAATATAAGTGTCAGGCATTTATTTGAAACATACGTGTTAAGTCTCATAAAAAAACGTCAGGCAAAAGAAACTGACGGACAAGTCTTGGACAGATTCTCTCCGGAACTGCGCAAGTATATTGGTATTGCCAAAACTGACAATGCTGATTTGAACGAAACTGATGCCAGATGGGAGTACTTAAAAGAAAAACATGACTTATGAAAAAAGTTTTTGTGGACACTAACGTGCTTCTCGATGTCATGGAGCAACGTGAAGGATTCTTTATTGAGGCTTCTGAAATAATGCAATTGGGATACGACAAAAAAATACTGCTATTCTGCACTTCGCTATCATTTGCAAATTGCTATTATATATTAAGGAAGGTGATAGGAAAAGAAAAGGCAATGGAGACTTTGCGTTTCTTTAAGACCTTTATAACTATTGCTCCGATGGATAATCCTCAGTGCGAACAAGCTCTTTCAGCTATAGCGCCTGATTTTGAGGACATGCTCCAGTATGAAGCAGCTATCGCTTCAGAGTGCGATGTCTTAGTAACGAGAAATCAGAAACATTTCCCAAAAGATTCCATTCCAGTCTTATCCCCTCACGAATTCTTAATGGAGATGTAAAGACATGAGACGAGAACTTGCCCCGATATTGCTCTTCGTGTACAACCGCCCACAGCATGTACGGCAGTTGGTGACGAGCTTGCTGGCCAATAATGAGGCAGAGGAGAGTGTGCTCTATGTCTATGCGGATGGGGCAAAGGATGCGGAGGACCAAGCGGCTGTAGAGGAAGTGCGCCAAATTATCTTGGGTCTCGATGGCTTCAAGACGGTGCACCTTATTCAGAGGGAAGAGAACTGGGGATTGGCACGCAACGTCATCGATGGAGTGACGAACGTAGTGAAAAAGCATGGCAGTGTCATCGTCTTGGAAGACGACTTGGTGGTGGCTCCTTACTTCCTGCGTTTCATGAATGATGCGCTGGAGACCTACAAGGATGAACCTCGCGTGGGGCACATTCAGGCTTGTGACTATACGCAGGACCCTACCCTGCCCGACACCTTCCTCATAAAATGGACAGGCAGTTGGGGATGGGCCACTTGGGAACGCGCTTGGCAGCTCTTCAATCCCGATGGAGCCGCCTTGCTTCGAGAACTGAAAGACCGCCAACTCACCAAAACCTTCGATTTCAACGGGAAATATGGCTACACCCGCATGCTGCAACGTCAGGTAGAAGGGCAGAATAACTCGTGGGCCATTCGCTGGAATGCCTCGCTGTTCCTGCAAGACGTGCTCTCCCTGAATGTGGGCAAGGCACTGGTGCAAAACAACGGCTTCGACGGCACGGGAACCAACTGTGGTGGTGGTGGGCTCTATGCGTCCAACTTATGGTTGAAGCCACTGGAAGTGAAGAAGATAGAGCCTATCACAGAGAATCTGGAGGCACGAAAAGTCTATGAGCGCTACTATGCGCGAACCAACTCGTTCTGGGCTAAAGCCATCAGAAGAATCAAACGCACACTGAAAGGAGACTTCGGACGATGAAAGTGCTATTAGTAAATACCTCAGAACGTACGGGCGGTGCAGCCGTGGCATGCAAGCGCCTGATGGAAGCCCTTGGCAAACAGGGCGTTGAGGCTCGGATGCTGGTGCGCGATAAGCAGAGCAACTCCCCCGAAGTGACGGGTTTAGGCTTAGGCAAATGGGCACTGCTTTGGAAATTCGTCTGGGAACGCATCGTGATCTGGAAAGCCAATCACTTCAAGAAGAACAACCTTTTCAGCGTAGACATTGCCAATACGGGAACTGACATCACGAAATATCCCGCCTTTCAAGAAGCGGACATCATACACCTGCACTGGATAAACCAAGGCATGCTCTCACTGAAAAACTTGGAGCGCATCTTCAGCAGTGGGAAGCCTGTGGTGTGGACCATGCACGACCTTTGGCCTGCTATGGGCATCTGCCACCATCCACGCGAATGCGCTCATTATGAGACACATTGCCACAACTGTCCCTTGCTGCTCTATCATGGCAGTAAGCACGACCTTTCTTATCGCACGTTTGAGAAAAAACTGAAACTGATGCAAGGGAAGAAGGTCACCTTCGTGGCATGCAGCGAGTGGCTGCAAGGCATGGCATCCAAGAGCGCCCTACTGCAAGGACAGCACATCACCTGCATCCCTAATCCGCTGGATCTGAGCATCTTCAAGCCGAAGGACCGTCAAGGTGCCCGTGCCCGTCTTTCCCTACCTGCAGACAAGAAACTGCTCCTCTTCGGAGCCGTGAAAGCCACCGACAAACGGAAGGGCATCGACTATCTCATCAAAGCCTGCAGGTTGCTGGTGAAGCAAGACCCTGCTTTGAAGGAGCAGGTTGGCATCGTGAGCTTCGGCATGATGTCTGAAGGGCTGCGCAGAGTGCTGCCTTTCGAGGTCTATCCGCAAGGCTATGTCACTGATGACGACACACTAACTGATATTTACAGTGCCGTGAATGCCTACGTCACCCCTTCATTGGAAGAAAACCTGCCAAATACCATTATGGAAGCGATGGCCTGCGGAACGCCCTGCATAGGTTTCCGCATTGGCGGCATCCCAGAGATGATAGACCATCAAATGAACGGCTATGTAGCTGAATATAAGTCGGCTGACGACCTTGCTGAAGGCATCCGCTGGATAATCAACCACAAGAACATCCCAGAACTGCGCCAGCAAGCCGTGCAGAAAGTACAACGCTGCTATGAAGAAGGCGTAGTGGTGCAGCAATTCATCCAACTCTATCAAAACCTTTTGTGACTATGCACTACCACTATACCCCGACATTCAGCATCATCACGGTAACCTACAACGCTGCCGAGACTCTGGAAGCCACCATCCAGAGCGTGATTTCGCAGACCTACCACCATGTGGAATACCTCATTATCGATGGGGCTTCTACAGACGGCACTCTGGCCATTGCACAACGCTACCAGGACCGTATAGCCCACCTGATAAGTGAACCAGATCATGGACTTTACGATGCCATGAACAAAGGATTGGCACTGGCTACAGGCGACTATGTCTGCTTTCTGAATGCTGGGGATTGCCTGCATGAAGATGATACCTTAGAAAAAATGGTGCATTCGATGCACCAATTAGAAGGGCTCCCCGATGTGCTTTATGGAGAGACGGAGATAGTGAATAAAGCCGGGCACTTCGTACGCATGCGTAGGCTGTCAGCGCCAGAAAAGCTCACCTGGAAGAGTTTCCAGAGCGGTATGCTGGTCTGCCATCAGGCCTTCTTTGCCAAGCGCGTACTTGCTGAACCTTACGACCTGAAATACCGTTTCTCCTCCGATTTCGATTGGTGCGTCAAGATCATGAAGAAGTCCAAAGTGCTGCACAACACCCACCTCACCCTCATCGACTATCTGGAAGAAGGCATGACCACCCGAAACCACAAGGCCTCACTGAAAGAGCGGTTTCATATCATGGTGAAGCACTACGGCCTCATCAGCACCGTGCTTCACCACATAGGATTTGTCTTTAGGGCTCTAATAAAGAAGTAAGTTCCTTCACTCCCTCAGAGGCCCCCTTCTGTATCACGTGAATCTTACGCAGGGTATGCGCATCCACAGGCTTTGGATCTATCAGATACACCTCAGCCTCATCGGGCGCATAATAGAGCAGTCCTGCCGCTGGATACACATTCAGGCTAGTGCCTATCACCACCAAGATATCCGCTTTCTGCACGTAGTTGATGGCCGTTTCTATCTCTGGCACCGACTCTCCGAACCACACGATGAACGGACGGAGCTGACTGCCATCGCCTGCCTTGTCGCCCATGTGAATCTCCTCACCCTCCTTCAGTTTGCGGATATAGCGAGGGTCGTTCGGACTGCGTGTAGAGCAAGCCTTCGTCAGTTCGCCATGCAGATGAATCACATGCGTACTGCCCGCACGTTCATGCAGATTGTCCACATTCTGCGTCACTACCGTCACATTGAAATCCTTCTCCAAAGCAGCCACACCGATATGTCCGGCATTAGGCTTCACATTCTTCAGTTCATTGCGCCGTGCATTGTAGAAATCCAGCACCAACTTCGGATTGCGGATATAGCCCTCTATGCTGGCCACATCCTGCACATCATACTGCTCCCACATACCACCCGAATCTCTGAACGTGCTGATGCCGCTCTCTGCGCTCATGCCAGCACCCGTAAGAAAGACTAAATTTTTCATTGTTTCTATGTTAAAAAGGTGATTATCCACGTGCTAAAGTACAAAGAATTATTGAGAAAAGAAAATTTTAATACTTTATGCTACAAACATTCAAATAAAAGCACTAATTTTGCAGCTTGAATGAAAACAAAGTAAGATTATGGATAATAAAAGTTACGCCCTGGGTCTGGGTATCGCCCAGAACCTCATGGGAATGGGAATCAAGAAAGGCGACCTGAATGTGGAAGATTTCGCCAAGGCAATGAGTGATGCTTTTGCCAACAAGCCAGAGATGGACTATCGTCAGGCACAGATCATCGCCAGCCAGTATATCGACGAGCTGGACAAGCAGATGACAGACGCTCGCATCAAGGCCAATGAGGAGTATCTGGCCAACAATAAGGCTATTGATGGTGTAATCACCACTGAAAGCGGTCTGCAGTATCGCATCATCAACCCTGGAGATCCAAACGCCAAGCACGCCACTGCCACAGATACAGTGAGCTGCCACTATGAAGGCTGGTTGCTCGACGGTACCATGTTCGACAGTTCTTTACAGCGTGGCATGCCTGCAGAGTTTGGTGTGAATCAGGTCATCCCTGGATGGACCGAAGCCCTGCAGCTGATGAACCCAGGCGCTAAGTGGCACCTCGTGATCCCTTCAGAACTGGCCTATGGCGCACAGGGAGCAGGTGGCGTGATTCCTCCCCACAGTGCCCTGATCTTCGATGTGGAATTATTAAAAGTATTATAAGACAAATTTTAAAGCAAAATGAAAAAGTTTACATTTATCATGGTTGCAGCCATTGCCATCAGCATGGCATCCTGCACCGCTCAGAGTCCAAAGCCAAGTCTGAAGAACGACATTGACACCCTCTCATACAATTTCGGTCTGGCTCGCACACAAGGTCTGGAAGACTATCTGCTGAGCCTCGGCGTAGACAGCACTCAGAAAAAGAACTTCATCGAAGGTTTCCTCAAGGGCGCACAGCAGCTCAGCATGGCTGATCTGGCACACGCAGCAGGCGTTCAGGTGGGTCAGCAGGTAGCTAAGTCATGGGTAGAAGGCCTGAATCAGCAGCTCTTCTCTGCCGACAGCACCCAGACCATCAACGTGAACGACCTTCTCGCTGGTTTCGTAGCTGGCTACATGGGCAATCCAACTGAGGAACAGCTCACTATGGCTTCTAACATCGTGGATGTGAAGATGAAGCAGCTGCAGGACATCAACAACGAGAAGCTCTATGGTCCTAACCGTGAGGCTGGTGAGAAGTTCCTGGCAGAGAACAAGACTAAAGACGGCGTACAGACCACTGCCAGCGGCCTGCAGTACAAAGTCATCAAGGAAGGTAAGGGTGCCATTCCTACCAAGGACGACAAGGTGAAAGTGCTCTATACTGGTAAGACCGTCGATGGTACAGTGTTCGACAGCACTGACAATCGCAACGGCGAGCCTTCAGTTTTCGGCGTAGGTCAGGTAATCTCTGGTTGGACAGAGGCCCTCACCATGATGCCTGTTGGTTCTAAGTGGGAAGTTTACATTCCACAGGAACTCGCTTACGGTGTTAACGGTGCTGGAAGCAGCATCAAGCCATACTCAGCCCTCATCTTCGAGGTAGAGCTGCTCGGCATCGAGAAATAAGAAGTTTTACTCCTTGCATATCCCCTGACGGATGCACAAAAGTTTACAAAACGATGTGTGCATCCGTCTTTTTTTGCTTTTTAGCGAAAAATTATTGACATTTTGACGCTGAAATTAAAAATAAACACTATATTTGCTCTCCGAAATCAAATACCGTAGTAATAATACACAGAAAACATGGAAAAGATTGACAACCTTGACAAGCAAATATTAGAGATCATCTCCCGCAATGCCCGTATTCCGTTTAAGGATGTGGCTGCAGAGTGCGGTGTCTCCCGTGCAGCTATCCACCAGCGCGTGCAGCGCCTCATCGACCTTGGCGTCATCATCGGCTCTGGTTATGAAGTAAACCCTAAGTCTTTAGGCTACAGGACCTGCACCTACATCGGTCTGAAACTGGAGAAAGGCTCCATGTACAAGTCTGTGGTTGCCGAACTCAAAAAGATCCCAGAGGTGGTTGAATGCCATTTCACTACTGGTCCTTACACCATGCTTACCAAAGTCTATGCCCGTGACAACGAGCAGCTTATGGACCTGCTGAACAACAAGCTTCAGGAGATTTCTGGCGTGGTTTCCACAGAGACCCTTATCTCACTGGATCAGAGCATCAAGAAAGAGATACCTATCTGTCAAGAAGACTAAGGCATGGATTTCCTCATAGCACACCATTTGGGAGGTCTGATGCTGGGCATTTGCACCTTCCTGATTATCGGAGTTTTCCACCCCATCGTGATAAAAACTGAATACTATTTCGGCACAAGCAGTTGGTGGTTCTTCCTGGCATTAGGGGTATTGGGCATCATCGCCTGTCTATGGGTAAGTGATCTTTTCTGGTCCTCACTCCTTGGTGTGTTTGCTTTTTCCTGTTTTTGGAGCATCCATGAAATCTTCCAGCAAGAAAAGCGTGTACGTAAAGGTTGGTTCCCTAAGAATCCCAAGCGCAAATATAAGTTTTGAGCAAAATACTTGTTTTTTTCTCTGAAAAGCACTACTTTTGCTCCGCAATTCTCAAACGAGAGGCATCGGACTTGTAGCTCAGTTGGTTAGAGCAACAGACTCATAATCTGGAGGTCGTAGGT
>CALAEY010000029.1 GCA_937891085.1 uncultured Prevotellaceae bacterium
ACCAGAGATGCCATGAAATGGGTGTCTCGCAATTAAATATTTTCGAATGAAAAAGCATTTTTTGATAGCAACCATCGCTGCACTGCTTATGGGCAGTGGTTTGCAGGCGCAGAACAGCAATGAGCCTTTCACAACGGGAAAGCGCTACAGCGTGATAATAGACAATGACTTTATGGGCGATCCTGATGGATTGTTCCAATTGGCTCACCACATTCTTTCGCCTTCTTGCGACATCAAGGGCATCATAGGTGCCCATCTGAATGGCAGCAAGCGGGGATTCTTCAGCAACTTGCAGGGGAATGATGAAGCAGAGATGTCTGTGAATAAGGTCAACGAACTGCTTGATGTGATGGGCGTGAAGGGCAAGTATAAGGTGGTGCCTGGCGCTACCGAGAAGATGACAGACCCTACGAAGCCAGTGGAGTCGGAGGGCGCACGCCTTATAGTGGAAGAGGCTCTGAAAGCTACGCCACAGCGTCCGCTCTATGTCTGCGTGGGCGGTCCGCTCACGGACATCGCTTCGGCTTGGCTGATGAATCCTGAGATTGGCAAGAACATCATCCTAATCTGGATAGGCGGACAGGAATATAAGGAAACAGGTGCCATAGTGCCTCCAGGCTATTCGATGCCAGAATACAACCTGAACCTGAGCATCGCTGCAGCACGTACGGTGTTCAATCAGAGCGATTTGCGCATCTGGCAGATTCCTCGTGATGTGTATCGTCAATGTATGTACAGCATGACGGAACTCGACATGCATGTGCGTCCACTGGGCAAGCTTGGGGCTTACCTGTACGACTCATTGGCAGGTATCATGGTGGGACGAAACGGTCGCTCTATGGGTGAAACCTACATCTTGGGCGATAGTCCGCTGGTGCTGATGACGGCCCTTCAGAGCAACTTCGAGACAGATCCTGCCTCCTCACACTACCACTATGTGACCATCCCTACCATCGCTGAAGACGGTACCTATCGATACACCCATGAGGGGCGTCAGATCCGTGTCTATGATCGCATAGATACCCGACTGATGTTCAGTGACATGGAAGCTAAACTGGAATTATTCGCTAAAAACCATCGATAATATGAAACATAATCTTTGCATCATTGCGTTTTTGCATCTTTGCATTTTGCTGATAGGCTGTTCTCAAACAGCAGATCAGCAAGTGCCTAAGCCTCGCATCATAGTGACCTGTGATCCAGAGCTTGACGACAACAATTCTTTGATTCGCTACATTCTTTATACGTCTGATTTCCAGACAGAAGGAATCATCTATACCAGCAGTAAATTCCACTGGAAGGGTGACGGAAAGGGAACTACACAGTTCAAGGAAGGCAGCGAGTATGCCAATATAGGACTTGGTCCTCAGACCTCTTGGCGCTGGACACCTGATGAGCGTTTCATCGATGATGTAGTAGATGCCTATGCGGAAGCCTATCCCAACTTGAAGGTACACTGTGCTGATTATCCTACGCCTGAGTATCTGCGCAGCATCGTGAAGTGGGGCAACGTGGAATTTGAGGGCGACTACTCCTATGATACAGAAGGTTCTAACCTCATCAAGCAAGTGCTGCTCGATGAGAAGCCTGGGCCTGTGTTCTTGCAGACTTGGGGAGGTGCCAGCTCTGTAGCTGCTGCCCTGCGTAGCATTGAAGATGAGTATAAGCATACAGACCAGTGGAAGGACATATATGATAAGGTGTGTGCCAAGGCTGTGCTCTGCATGTCGGGCGACCAAGATGGCACCTATCCAACCTATATCGCCAAGGCTTGGCCTGATGTTCAGACACAGAGCTTGCGAGGTGGCACGGCTCCGCTTTCTTACATGGCATTCCGCTCCGTGAAGCCTGAATATAAATATTACCTCTCTCCAGAATGGATGCAGGAGCATGTGCGCAGCAAAGGCAAGTTGGGCGAACTCTATCGCGTATGGGGCGATGGCAAGCAGATGGTGAAAGGCGATGTGTATGATTACTTTGGCGAAAGCGGAAAGACAGCAGAAGAACTGGAGGCAGAGGGCTATCAGCTCTGGCTGCGTGATATCCAGCCTAAAGGCTCTTTCTTAGGTGAGGGCGATACGTTCTGCTACCTGCAGATGATTGACAATGGCTTGCGTGGTTGGCAAGACCAGACATGGGGTGGCTGGAGTGGTCGTAAGATTGAGGTGAAAGTAGATTCGAATGCCACACTGGCTGAGCAATATGCAGCGATGAGTCGTACAGACGAGGCGATGCCTTACTTCTTCCCTGAGGTGATGGATGGCTTGGCAGCACGCTTCATCTGGGCTACTACCCCTAACTATGCAGATGCCAACCACTATCCTGTGGTGACAGGTCCGCTTAGCATTGAGGCTGCACCAGGTGAGAAGGTTACACTTAACGCTAAGGCTTCAGATCCTGATGGAGATGAACTGACGTTGAAATGGTGGCAGTTCCGTGTGGGAACGTATGAGGGTGAGGTAACTGTAGATAGTCCTGCAACTGCAAAAACCACGTTCACAGTGCCAGCAGATGCAAAGCCTGGTCAGACCATCCACCTGATTCTGGAAGCACAAGACAATGGTACGCCTACCTTGAAACGCTACCTACGTACGGTGGTGACGGTGAAGTGACGCTTCTGAAAGAGCTTTCAGGAGGTATGATATGAGGGCTGATCAGAGCCTGCGGCTGAAATAGAAATCATTTTGGAAAGCTCGCTTTTCTGGTACAACTTGATTTGCCTCGAACAATCCGAAGACAGAGGAACCAGAGCCCGACATGGCTGCAAAGACGGCTCCAGCCTTATAGAGCTGTTCCTTGATCTCTGCGATGCGCGGATGGGTGGGGAAGATGCTGTCTTCAAAGTCATTCAGCATGGTCTGCCTCCACGTGCCGACTGGCTGTTTCACAATATCAAGGAGCGGCAGGGTAGGCTTGTGAGGAGTAATGCCTCTGAAGGCCTCTGGCGTAGAAACAAATATGTCAGGCTTTACGATGACAATCTGCCAGCCTTTCAAATCCAAATCGATGGGAGTGAAGATGTTTCCAATGCCTGTAGCGAATGTAGGACGCCCATGTACAAAGAAGGCACAGTCGGCTCCCAGACGCGAGGCATAGTCTATCAGTTTTTCTTCTGATAGCTGCAGGTTGAACAGCGTATTGAGCAGGCAGAGCATGTAGGCTGCATCTGCAGAGCCACCACCCAGTCCGGCTCCTGAAGGTATATGTTTATAGAGGTGCATGTCTACAGGCGGAAGGTCATAGTCTGCTTTCAGCATCAGGTATGCTTTCACTACCAGGTTCTTCTCCACAGGCCCATCAATGACTGTGCCATACTGAGTCAGTCGATATGGTATGTCTGTATCTTTCTTCAAAGGCACCACTTCCAGGGCATCTGCCAGTGGGATGGGGTAGAAGATGGTCTCCAAATTATGGTATCCGTCAGGTCTGCGTTCTGTGACATTCAGCCCCAAGTTTATTTTGCAGCAAGGAAAAACAATCATAGTCAGCAAAGATATTAACAGGTTGTTGATACAAAGTTAAAAACTTATTTGCTAAGGACAAGGCATAATCCCTTTTTTTATTTTACCTTTGCTCCGCTAAACAAGAAAAGATATGCCAGAAGTTAGAAGAACCAGAACGCCAAAGAGCAGTAATACCCCAACAGTGTCGGACTATGGGCGCATCCCACCACAGGCTCCAGAGCTGGAGAAAGCGGTGTTGGCAGCGTTGATGATAGAGAGTGATGCCTACTCGCAAGTGAGCGAATTGCTGAAACCTGAATCGTTTTATGAGCATCGACATCAGCTGATATACTCTGCCATTACTGACTTAGCCATGTCGCAGCGACCAGTGGACTTGCTGACGGTGAAAGATCAGCTGTCAAAGCGTGGTGAATTGGAGGAGGTGGGAGGACCGTTCTACCTTACCCAACTCACTGGTATGGTGGCCTCTGCTGCCCATGTGGAGTTTCATGCCCGCATTATTGCCCAGAAGGCACTGGCGCGCGAACTGATCACCTTCTCGAACAATGTGCAGTCGAAGGCCTTTGATGAAACGGTAGATGTGGATGACTTGATGCAGGAGACAGAAGGTAAACTTTTTGAGATTTCGCAGCAGAACGTCAAGAAAGACTATGTGCAGATCAATCCGGTGATTGCAGAAGCCTATAAGAACATCCAAGCTGCAGCTGGTAGGCCTGATGGCCTGAGCGGCTTGCAGAGCGGATTCCCAGAACTGGATAAGATCACAGCTGGTTGGCAAAACAGCGACTTGATCATCATTGCAGCGCGTCCTGCCATGGGTAAGACGGCCTTCATGCTTTCTATGGCCAAAAATATGGCTGTGAATCTGCACTATCCAGTGGCTTTCTTCTCTCTGGAAATGAGCAACCTCCAGTTGGTGAATCGTCTGATAGCCAACACGTGTGAGATTCCTAACAACAAGATACGTACAGGTCAATTGGCCGATTATGAATGGCAGCAGCTCGACTATAAGCTGAAAGACCTGCTGGATGCGCCTCTCTATGTGGATGACACCCCCTCACTCTCTGTATTTGAGCTGCGTACTAAGGCACGTAGATTGGTTCGTGAGCATGGGGTGAAGATCATCATCATCGACTACCTGCAGCTGATGAATGCCAGCGGTATGACCTTCTACAACCGTCAGGAAGAGGTGAGTACCATCTCTCGTTCACTGAAGGGACTGGCCAAGGAACTGAATATCCCAATCATCGCTTTGTCACAGCTTAATCGTAGTGTGGAAAACAGGGGCGATAAGGCTGCCAATGGTGCTGACAGTCGTCGCCCACAACTTTCAGATCTTCGTGAATCTGGTGCCATCGAGCAGGATGCCGATATGGTGTGCTTCATCCATCGTCCTGAATATTATAAGATCTATACCGATGAACAGGGTAATGACCTTCGTGGCATAGCTCAGATCATCATTGCTAAGCATCGTAACGGTGCTATTGCCGATGTGAATTTGCGATTCATTGGTGAGTACACCCGCTTCCAGAATTTGGATGATGACCAGATACCAGAGTCCATCCCTTCACGCATGAATGGGCCATCACCTATTGGAAGTACAGCAGTACCTCCACCTCCATCTCCATCTCCTGACTATTTTCCTGAACAAGATGGCGGACTTGGCGGTGTGCCATTCTGATAAACTTTTATTCCCACTCAATGGTACCTGTTGGTTTCGGAGTGAGGTCGTAAAGCACACGGTTTACACCAGGAACCTCAGTCACAATGCGCTGAGTGATATGGTGCAGCAGAGCGTAAGGGATTTCCTCAATGGTGGCTGTCATGGCATCGCGTGTATTCACGGCACGAATGATAACAGGCCAGTCCCAACTGCGCTTGTCGTTCTTCACGCCTGTGGATTTGTAATCAGGCACGATGGTGAAGTACTGCCAAACCTTGCCCTCCAGACCATTCTTTGCAAACTCTTCACGCAGGATGGCGTCACTTTCACGCAGAGCCTCCAAGCGATCGCGAGTGATGGCACCTGTGCAACGAACACCAAGACCTGGACCTGGGAATGGCTGACGGAATACCATGTTGTCTGGCAATCCTAACTCCTTACCAACTACGCGAACTTCATCCTTGAAGAGCAACTTGATAGGCTCTACCAACTCGAACTGCAGATCATCTGGCAGACCACCTACGTTATGATGTGACTTCACTGGGCCAGATTCTACGATGTCTGGATAAATGGTGCCCTGTGCCAAGAAACTAATACCCTCTTGTTTGCGAGCTTCCTCTTCGAAGACGCGGATGAACTCAGCACCGATAATCTTACGCTTCTGCTCAGGATCTGCTACGCCAGCCAACTTGTTGAGGAAACGATCTGTAGCATCAACATACACCAAATTGGCATCAAGCTCATCACGGAACACACGAACAACCTGTTCAGGTTCACCCTTGCGAAGCAAACCGTGATTAACATGCACTGATACTAGCTGCTTTCCCACAGCCTTGATGAGCAAAGCTGCTACGACTGATGAATCTACACCTCCAGAAAGGGCCAACAGCACTTTCTTGTCACCTATCTGAGCACGCAGCTCTTTTACTTGTTCTTCAATGAATTTCTGAGCCAATGCGGGCGTCGTAATGCGCTCCATATCAGCTGGACGAACGTTTCCTGTAGTCATATTCTATACTTTTTAATGATGTTAGTTTATTATTGAATGTGTAAAAATACGAAATAGTGACGTATTTTCCACCCCCATATTCTATTTTTAACAATAATTGCATCTTTAGGTTAATAGGCGGACTAATAATATCCGCTTTGTTTGCTCTGTGACGCGGTAACGATGGTCGATGCGCTGACCTATCAGCCACACGATGGTATCACCATCGCAGAGTACCCATTGGTTTTGCTTCTGTACCAGTGAGCACTTGCGGTCTGTGAGAAAATCACTCACCAACTTTCGTCCCCTCATGCCAAGCGGAACGAAGCTGTCGCCTTGCTGTACTTTTCGTAAAGCAAGGGAAACGTGTATCTTATCGGCATCGAGGCAGGCGATGTCTGATTGCTTCGGAATCACAAAATCACTCGTACGCTCAAATTCTTCGTAAGTAAGCTTTGGCTCTTGTGGAGCTTTGATCTCACTGATAATCAAAAGCTCACGATCTTTCACCAACTGGTGCGTTGGGGAGCGGAATACTTTTCCTGATTGGGCATCGAGGGATTGCAGGATTTCAGCCTCTTGAACTGAATTGAAACCCAGTGGTGAGAGGATTTCATGCAATAGGCTTAGCGGGGCAGGTTCTTTCTTTAATGCCTCAATCCGAATGCCTTCTGGGGAAAGTACGCGCCTCTTACCTTCGTGGATAGCACTATTATATAAGGTGTAAGCTTCGTCCAAATGCTGGGCAGTATGGATGATGTGCTCTCTCACGTTAGACTGGAGGCTTTCCATCAAGGGGAGCAGCTCTAAACGCACTTTATTGCGCATATAGTGGGTTTCCAGATTAGTGCTATCCGTGACGAAGGGTTGTGATAGCGTTTCCAGATACGTCAAGATTTCCTCTCTGGTGACAGCCAGCAGCGGACGCACGATTTTTCCGTTTACGACGGGTATGCCACGGAGTCCTTGAAGTCCTGCTCCGCGTAGAAGGTTTAGCATGAAAGTTTCTACGCTGTCATCTTGATGATGCGCCACACAAATATGGGTGGCACCAACCTCAGCGATCAGCTTTTCAAACCACTGGTAGCGCAATTGTCGGGCTGCCATTTCTATGGAGATATGATTCACGTTAGCGAATTGTTCGGTCTCGAAATGAATGAGATGCAGAGGAATGTGTAAACCATTGCACAAGTCGGTAACAAAGCGTTCATCACGATTGGATTCTGCGCCACGGAGATGAAAATTGCAATGGGCAGCTTCACAGGAATAACCAAGTTCCAACAGAACACGGAGCAGTGCCACAGAGTCAGCACCTCCGCTTAGTGCAACGAGCAACTTCTCATTTTTTTGGAAGAGTCGCTTTTCTTCGATGAACTGTGAAACTTTCTGTCTGAACATACAGGTTATCATTTAAAATGCTAAATTAGTGATTTTATCTAGAACTGCCAATCTTATAGTAAGAAACAGCGAAATAAGGCAGTTTATTTAAAATCATTCTAAGTAAAATTGCAAGATTGAAAAGAATGCACTATATTTGCCACATTAAAATATGAGATTATGCGGTTATCAGAGTTGAAGAAAGGAGAAAAGGGCGTGGTAGTCAAGGTGTTAGGACACGGAGGCTTCCGTAAGCGCATCGTGGAGATGGGATTCATCAAAGGAAAAATGGTGGAAGTATTGCTGAGTGCTCCACTCCGTGATCCTGTGAAATACCGCATCATGGGATATGAAATTTCCTTGAGACGTGAAGAAGCTTCGATGATAGAGATCATCAGTACAGAGGAGGCGAAGCACCTCAAATCTCTGCAGCACGATGATGTAACATTGCCTAATAATCATGGGCTTATTGGCGAGGATGTAGAGCTCTCAGAAGAACAGATGAAACGCCTGGCCTTGCGTAAACGTCGTACCATCAACGTGGCATTGGTGGGTAATCCGAACTGCGGAAAAACCTCACTCTTCAACATTGCTTCTGGAGCTCATGAGCATGTGGGCAATTATAGTGGCGTGACGGTAGATGCCAAAGAGGGGCATTTTGAGTTTGAGGGGTATACCTTCAATATTGTGGATCTTCCTGGCACTTATTCTCTGTCATGCTATAGTCCTGAGGAGCTTTATGTACGCAAGCAAATCGTGGAGAAAACACCAGATATTGTGATCAATGTGGTGGATGCCTCCAACCTGGAGCGCAATCTTTACCTTACTACGCAACTGATAGACATGAACTTGCGTACGGTGGTGGCACTGAATATGTACGACGAACTTGAGGGTAGCGGAAATAAGTTGGACGATCGACTGCTGGCGCAGTTGTTTGGCGTGCCAATGATCCCTACCGTTTGCCGCTCTGGTCGTGGTATAGACCTGCTATTCCACGTTATCATCAACATGTACGAAGGTGTGGATTTCATCGGAAAAGACGGAACTATTAATAAGGAGGTTTTCGAAGAACTTCGTGATTGGCATAAGCAGTACCATAAGTTGGATGCCAAGGAAGAGGAGCATGAGGAAGACTTTACCTCTGAAATGACTCCACGAAACAATGTCTTCCATCATATCCATATCAATCACGGACATGATATAGAGGAAGGTATTGAAGCTATCAAGTTGGGACTGGCGAAGAATGAGAACCTACGTTCGCATTACTCCTTGCGCTATCTCTCCATCAAACTGCTTGAGAAAGATAAGGATTTCGATAAGATGGTGTCTGCTTTGCCCAATGGAAAGGAAATCTTGGAGACCAGAGACCAAGAGGCTAAACGCATTCAGGAGGTGCTACATGAAGACAGTGAAACTGCTGTAATGAATGCTAAATATGGCTTCATCTCTGGTGCGCTGAAGGAGACATTTACGAATGCCCCACAAAAGGATGTACGCCAAATCACCAAGTGGATAGACTCTATTGTGACAAATCGGTACTTGGGATTCCCTATTTTCTTCATCGTGATGGGCTTGATGTTTGAGGTTACTTTCGTACTTGGACAGTTCCCCATGGACTGGATAGATGCTGGAGTAGGGGCACTGATTGATTTTCTCAAAAGCCACATGAGCCAAGGCCCGCTGCGTGATATGCTCACAGATGGCGTTTTAGGCGGCGTAGGATCTGTCATTGTCTTCCTCCCTCAGATACTGATTCTGTATTTCTTCATCTCTCTGATGGAGGAATCTGGATATATGGCAAGGGCAGCCTTTATTATGGATAAGGTGATGCATGGTATGGGATTACATGGCAAGTCGTTCATCCCACTGATTATGGGTTTCGGGTGCAATGTGCCTGCAGAGATGGCAACGCGTACCATAGAAAGTCCAAAGAGTCGTTTGGTCACTATGCTTATCCTGCCATTGATGAGTTGCAGTGCCCGGTTGCCTATCTATCTGATCATCACAGGTGTGTTCTTTGCAAAATATCAAGCACTGATTATCTTGACACTCTACGCCATAGGCATTTTCTTGGCAGTGATTATGGCACGTGTGTTCAGTGCTTTTTTGGTCAAAGGTGACAATACTCCTTTCGTGATGGAGCTTCCACCTTACCGTTATCCCACAGCAAAAGCTATTTTCCGTCATACGTGGGAGAAAGGACGCCAGTATCTCTATAAGATGGGACATATCATTTTGGTAGCCAGCATCATTGTGTGGTTCTTAGGCTATTACCCCAATCATTACGGCTATGCCACAGAAGCCGAACAGCAAGAAAACTCTTATTTAGGTAGGGTGGGAAAGGCTATCTCTCCTGTTCTTGAACCTTGTGGGTTTGATTGGAAAATGGATGTAGGCTTATTGGCAGGTGCTGGAGCTAAGGAGCTGGTTGCCAGTACGATGGGTGTGCTTTATAGCAACAATGCCGATGCTGAGAGTTCCGACCTTTCAGACAATATCCGTGCAGAAGGCATCACCCCGCTGAGTTCATTTGCTTACCTGCTCTTTGTACTAATCTATTTCCCTTGCATTGCCACTATTACGGCTATTAAAAATGAGACAGGAACGTGGAAGTGGGCTCTCTTTACCGCTGTTTATACTACAGCTTTGGCTTGGTTGGTGGCAACTATAGTTTATCAAGTTGGAGGACTGCTGTTATGACGTTCGATAATTGGCAAGACTGGGTTGTAGCATTAGTAGTGGTACTCTGCGTCGTAAAGGTAGCGATGAGTATTTTCCAGACCTACAAAAGAGGGGCAGAAGGAAATAGTCCTTGTGCGGGATGTGCCAGTCCTTGTGACATTAAGCGGCTTTATGATAAGAAGCGGCAAAGTTGTCAAGCAAATGTAAAAAAATCGAATAAATCTTGTTGTGAATAGTTGGAAATACAAAAAATAGTCTTACCTTTGCATTCGCAAATAAGGAAATGGTACCTTGGATGAGTGGTTGAGTCACCAGTCTGCAAAACTGTGTACGGCGGTTCGAATCCGCCAGGTACCTCCGAGTAAGCTCAATGAGCAGCAAAAGGACAAGCGGTCAAACCGCCTGTCCTTTTTCATATATGGATATAAAAGCTTTCTTCACAGTATTGAACAATGGTATCGTCTCTGGCGTGATAGCCTTTGGGCGTACGATGGTGTGCGAAACTACGGCTGTCTTGGTGCTTTTATTGTCAGCCTTTCAGCTGCTGAGGTATCGCCATCGCTACCATTATTGGCAATGAAACGTGGCTTTTATTTGCAAATACACACAAATTGTTGTACTTTTACCTCGAAATAATCTGACTGACAATGAAAGGAAAGAAATTCATAGCACCAGGAGCTTGGTTTGACATGGTTTATCCTGCTGATTGGAGCGAGTTTGAAGATGGCGAAGGTTCGTTCTTATTCTATAATCCAGACAAGTGGACAGGCAACTTCCGCATTTCTGCCTTCCGTGGGAATGCCAATTATAGCAAGGAGTGCGTGGATGCTGAGCTGAAGGAGAATAGGGAGGCGCAGGTGGTGCGCATTGGGCGTTTTGACTGTGCCTACAGTGTGGAACGTTTCGTCGAGGAAGAGGTGACCTATGAGAACCACCAATGGGTGACTGGTCAGGCAGATGTGGCATTCGAGATTTCTTTTGCTGTCAAGGCAGGTGATCCTATTGAGGTGGCGAAGACCATCATAGAGTCGCTTCATGTGCGACGTCTGGGCGTGAAATATCCTGCAGAGGTTATTCCTGTGCGCTTATCGGAGATTCTTCAGATAGACGAAGCGTTCGACTGGGTACAGGAGGAGGTGAAGCAACTGACTAAGAAGGACTTCCGCGCCGAAGAGGAGGATGTGGAAAATATGCAACGCTTGGTGGAGAGTGGCAAACTTAGTCCGAAGAAGCGTGACCCTTGGATAGCCCTTGGTATCACTCTCTGCGTGATTCTGGCCAATGAGGTAGAAGGTATGGAGTGGCGCACACTGGTTGACGGCAATCGTGAAGCTCCTGTATTAGTGAGTTTGGATGATGAAGACACGCTGATAGATCCCTTGAAATTGGTGTGGAGCCGTGTGAAGGCTGGTGAGAAAGTGGACTTGGTGGAAGTGTATAAGCAGATACTCTGACGAAAGACAATGGCCAATCCGATATTACAGGTAGAGAATCTTAGCAAGTCGTTTGGCGACCTGCTGTTGTTTGAGAACGTCAGCTTCGGTATGACGGAAGGACAGCATGTGGGACTGATTGGGAAAAATGGCTGTGGTAAGAGTACACTGCTGGGACTCTTGGCTGGCATAGACAGTGCTGATGATGGTAAAATCACATTCCGCAAGGACGTGAAGGTGGGATATCTGCCTCAGACCCCCGTATTCCATGAGGGTGAAACTGTGTGGGAAGCTTGTGGTAGGGTGATGAAGGATGAGGAAGAGGAACTTCGTGTGAAGCGACTGCTTACCCAACTGAGGATCACAGACTTGAATCAGCCAGTGGCTGAGCTTTCTGGCGGCAAGCAGAAGTGTGTGGCATTGGCACATGCACTGCTCTCGGAGCCTGATTTCCTTATCATGGATGAGCCTACCAACCATCTGGATCTGGAGATCATCGAATGGCTGGAGGAATACTTGAGGAGAAATAAAGTGAGTCTCCTCATGGTGACGCACGATCGTTATTTCCTGGATCGTATCTGTACGGATATACTTGAAATAGATGCCCAAGGGGTGTATGCCTATCAAGGCAATTACAGTTATTATCTCGAGAAGCGCCAAGAACGACTGAATGCTAAGCAGGTGGAGGTGGCAAGGGCAAATAATCTCTATCGTACAGAACTGGAATGGATGCGTAGGATGCCACAGGCCCGTGGGCATAAGGCTCGCTATCGTGAGGAAGCTTTCTACGAACTTGAGAAAGTGGCAAAGCAGCGCTTTGATGAACGGAATGTGAGGTTGGAAGTGAAATCGGCCTATATAGGCAAGAAGATATTTGAGGCAGATCATCTGTATAAGTCGTTTGGCAATAAGAAAATACTGGATGATTTCTCCTATATCTTCTCGCGCTATGAGAAGATGGGTATCGTGGGAAATAATGGTACTGGTAAGAGTACCTTCCTCAAGATTCTGCTGGGAGAGCAACAGCCAGACAGCGGTAACCTGGAGATTGGTGAGACAGTGCGCTTTGGCTATTACTCACAGGAGGGCTTGCAATTTAATGAGCAGATGAAAGTCATCGATGTGGTACGTGACATAGCTGAAGTGGTAAATGTAGGAAAAGGCCAGCGCATGGGGGTATCGCAGTTCTTACAGTACTTCCTCTTCTCTCCTGAGCAGCAATATAATTATGTCTATAAACTGAGCGGTGGGGAGAAACGAAGGCTGTATCTATGTACGGTGCTGATGCGGAATCCGAACTTCCTGGTGCTGGATGAACCAACCAACGACTTGGATATCATCACGCTGAATGTGCTGGAGGAATATCTGAAGGACTTTGGCGGGTGCCTTATTGTGGTGAGCCATGATCGTTATTTCATGGATAAGGTGGTAGATCACCTGTTAGTGTTCAATGGTGAGGGCGACATTCGTGATTTCCCAGGTAACTACACACAATATCGGGCCTGGAAGGAAGAGAAGTTGCGTCATGATAGAGAGCAGGAAAAGCAGAAAGAAGTTCCAGCAAAAGCCGAAGCTCAGCGAAAGGAAATGCCTACTAAGCGCAAACTGACTTTCAAGGAAGCCCGTGAGATGGAGCAACTGGAGAAGGACATTGCTGCATTGGAGTCTGAGAAAAAACAACTGGAGGAGGAACTCTGCAGCGGTATGCTGAGTGTGGAGGAGCTGACTGAAAAATCAAAACGCCTGCCTCTGTTGAATGAAGAACTTGACGAGAAGTCGATGCGCTGGTTGGAATTGAGTGAGATTTGAAACATTATACATCATTCATTATACATTAAACATAGTATGAAACGTAGTTTTTTTATTTTAGGCATTGAAGCGCTGACGGTGTTGGCATCTTGCGATAGTACGCCTAAGGGCTATGTGGTAAATGGCGAAATTACCAGTGCCACAGAAGGAACGGTTTATCTGAAGAGGGTAGAGGATAAGACTTTTAGCATCACGGACTCTGCCCAGATTGTCAATGGCAAGTTCACCCTGACAGGACAGTTGCCTAATGGCGCAGAGGCCTATGGACTCACCACTTCACCTACAGACAATAGTCCGTTGCTGTTCTTCTTGGAGAACGGAAAGGTGAATGTAACTATGAATGAAGAAAGTAAACAAATCAAAGTAGAAGGCTCGGAATCAGATACTTTCTTCCGTAAAGTTCAAGAATATGCCAAGGAAGATGGTTTCCAGATTGACACGCTTATTGCCCATCATCCAGCTTCTCCAGTAGGAGCCTATCTGTTGATGAAAAGCTACTCATGGAGCTATGATACAGAAGGCCTGAAGGCTGTGCGCAACACCTTAGATCCATCATTGGCAAACTCTTTCTACATGGAGCAGTTGAACGACCTTATCAGTCGTAAAGAACAAGTAGAGGTCGGTCAAATTGCTCCTGACATCAATCTGCCAAATCCTGATGGAGAGTTGGTGAGCCTCTCATCTCTTCGTGGCAAGTATGTGCTGCTGGACTTCTGGGCCAGTTGGTGTCCAGATTGTCGTAGAGAAATCCCTGAAGTGGTAAATGCCTATGAGAAACTGAAGGATAAGAATTTCACCATCTATAGCGTATCATTAGATCGCGCTAAGGAACCTTGGGTGAATGGCATTGAGCAATACAACCTGAATTGGACACATGTATCAGAATTGAAGTATTGGCAAAGTGAAATCGTGAACCGCTATGCCATTCGCTGGATTCCAGCCTATTTCCTGTTAGATCCAGAGGGCAAGATTCTCAGTGTAGATCTGGAGTCTGACGGACTGGTAAAGAGCTTGAAAGCTGTATTCGGAGACTATTAATACGGTCCCGCACCATTACTGACGTGGACGCCAAAGCTGAATTTTCCATCAGCTGACTTCACTTGGAATGCGCCTTGGAAATTGTTTCGTTGCCAAGGGATGACAGGACGATTGACACGATGACCATTAGCATCATAATCTCCCATGGTGCTGATGGTCATTCCGTTTTTTAGGCGGAAATTGGCGACTTGGACATTCCCTATGGTAGGCATAGCATTGAAATGTGTCGTGGTGAATGTCCCCAATGTATAGTTGGGAGAGAAAAGACTGCCACTTAATGTGCCGAAAGTAACAGTTGGCTGAGGCAATAGCAAATGACTGTAGTCTGGCATCAAAGCCATCAACGACTGCGTCATAGGTTTCACAGGCTCTGTGGGATACAGTGCGTCCAGATCAAGGAGGAAACCATCAAAATTCTGCGTATGTTCCACACGTGGAGCCGTAGGATTCACGTCGCCTTGAGCATAGAGCATACCTGTAGCTAAGGCGAAAAGCCCTATGAGAAGTATGCGCTTCATTTACGTTTCAGTACCCAAGCTTGCTCGTAAAGATTGTCAGCCTTCAATTGGCGAACCATCGCATAAGCCTCCTGCTCAGTTTCAAAACTGTTGATGCATACACGATTGTAACCATCGCCAATGATCGCTTTAGCATTCTGGAATCCACGTTTAGTCAGGTCTTCTGCCATAGTCTGAGCATCTTTCGAGGCCCCCACACTGGCAATGATGACATGATAGATTTTGGGAACCTGTACTTCAACTACTTCTGCAGTGTTTTCTGTTTCTTCAGCAGGAATAGTTTCTGCAATCTCAGAAGCAGAATCCTCGCCAACAGGCTGTGTAATCAGAGAGTGACTCATCAAGTTGCTCAGCATCTCCTTTGGATTCAGCTCTGCATAGTTTTCTGTACCAATTGAGGTGTTTTGGAGTGGGGTGGCAAAGGTGAAGCATAGGAACAATACAGCAATCATTGCAGCAGCAGTGCCTATCATGCGTAAGCTCTTACGAAGCGTGGCACGGCGTGAAAGGGTAAGATGTGCTTTTTCTTCTGCACGCTTCATGGCAGCCAGGCGCATCTGCTCCTCATGCTGCTTCTGCCATTCTTCCTGCTTGCGCTGGATTTCAGCCTCGTGGCGTAGACGCTCAGCTTCCTTACGCTGACGCTCTTCCTCTTCCAACTGCTTGGCTCGGAGTTGTTGCAATGCCTCACGTTGTTGCTTAACTTCTTCGAGCGTATTCATCTCGAAGCTCTCCAAACCATAAAGGGCAGGGCTGATGAGTTTATCGTCTTCTGGATAAAATTCATAGGTGTGGTGAATATTGAAACGCACTTCACCGATTTCAGGTAAATAGACACTTCCGTTTTCGTACAAACTGCGAACCAACTGCTTCACGGCACGCTGAATACGACGTGTAGCATCGGAGAAGCTGGTACGATAGGAAGTCATGTACGACTGAGCCAGCAAACCGTCGTTGATCTTCAGCAGCGGGTTGAAGGCGATGATTCTTGAAGGAGGCAAGAAGGTATGCTCATCCTCCATCCATTGGGCAGGACTATCATGGGCAATAAACCCACCGAAACCAGGAACGATGACGCAATCGCTCTCCTGCAGCAGTCTGTGAATATGGTTTGCTAATTCTTTCATACTGTGTACAAAGATAATACATTTTATTTTATAATAGATTGAATTTTACTTTTTTTATAGGAGAATACTCTTTTTTTGGTTACCTTTGCATTAGACTTTATACAAAGCAATGAAAAGAGGTTATATATCACTGATTTTAATGGTGTTGGGGTGGTCTGTCGGACTGATATCTTGCGGTAAGCAACAACCCGAAGCTGAAGAGGCTGAGAATGTTGTCGCCAAGCAGATGTTGCAAGGTATCTGGCTGAATGAGGAGACCGACATGCCTTTCATGCGAGTGGAGGGCGACTCGTTGTTCTATCCCGATGCAGAGAATCTTCCTTCCTCTTTCTATATCAAGCATGATACGTTCTTCGTAGTGGGAGCAGATACCATTCCTTACCCTATAGAATTACAGACTCAGGAGCGTTTCCATTTTATGGAGTTCGGAAACAATATCATCACCCTCTATCATTCAGACAATGAAGATGACGCTAACTTCTTCCAGGCAGCCAAAGAACCGCTTCCTATCGTCACGGAGCGGATAGAGAAAGACAGCGTAGTGATGTATGACGGGAAGCGTTACAGAGGGTATGTGTTTGTGAATCCCAGTAAGATGAAGGTGATTCGTACTTCCATCGGACCATCTGGCATGTTAGTGGACAATGTGTACTACGACAATGTGATACATATCTGCGTCTATACTGGAGCAACAGAGCTTTATGGAAAAGATGTCACCAAGCGTGATTTCGCTGATGTTATTCCTGCAGATTTCTTGGAGACCAGCATCTTAGCCGATATGGATTTCGTGGGCGTAGATGGAGAGGGCTATCACTACCAGGCATTGGTGGGAGATCCAGAAAGCAGTGCTTCTGCAGCTTATTTGCTGAACCTCACCATCGGGAATGACAGACAGCTTCGTATTTCAGTAGCAGATTAATTCTTATTTGCAGGTGCTTCATTACCGCTATTCCTCGCAGGCTTTCTTCTTGGGCGATGCTGCTTTTTAGGGTTATTGTCCTGTTGGCTATTTCTGGTCCTATGAGCATTCGGCTTACGCTTTCCTCTATTCTTTGAACCTTTTCTCTTGCCTTCTGTTTCCTTCTTAACTTCTGGTATGGGATTACCACCCAGTTCTTCAGGAATATCAAGGCGCTCCACCTTTTTGCCAAGGAAGTCTTCTATCTGTCGGAAATAGCGAGAGTCATCTGGACTCACGAAAGTAAGGGCTGCGCCGTCATTACCCGCTCTTGCTGTACGTCCGATGCGATGTACATAGTCTTCATAGTCATGAGGCACATCATAATTGATGACCATCTGGATGTCATCAATATCAATGCCACGTGAAAGGATATCTGTTGCAACAAGGATATTAATGTGCCCATTCTTGAATCCCAGCATAACTTCGTCGCGCTTAGCTTGTTCCAGATCAGAGTGCATTTCACTCACGTTCATCCCCATTTGCTTCAAGGAACGTGTCACGTCTTTCACCTTGGTCTTCTTGCTGGCAAATACGATGACGCGCTTGGCCTCTTCATGACGGAAGAGCCATCTTATCAATCCAAGCTTTTGCTTTTCGTAGCACATGTAGGCGCTTTGCTTGATTTTATCTGCAGGGCGGGATACGGCAATCTTCACTTCTACAGGGTCATGAAGAATGGTTTTTGCCAGTTGTTGAATTTTCTGAGGCATGGTGGCAGAAAACATGATCGTATGTCGTTTTTCAGGGAGCAACCTCACTATCTGCATGATATCATCATAGAAACCCATGTCGAGCATACGGTCGGCCTCGTCGAGTACGAAGAAAGAAACATGCGACAAGTCCACATATCCCATCTGAATATGTGCAATAAGGCGTCCAGGCGTAGCTATAACTACATCAGCCCCCTTAATAAGACCACGTTTTTGCTGTGCAAAGACGATGCCGTCATTGCCACCATAAACTGCTACGCTACTCACATTCATGAAATAGGAGAATCCTTCCATTGCCTGATCTATCTGCTGAGCCAGTTCCCTGGTTGGTGCCATAATCACGCAGTTTACGGCATCTTCTGGGTAGTTGCCTTCAGAAAGCTTATTTAAAATAGGAAGCAAATATGCAGCAGTTTTGCCTGTGCCTGTCTGTGCCACACCTATGAGGTCACGCCCTTCCAGTAAGGCAGGAATCGCTTTTTCTTGTATAGGGGTGCATTCTTCGAAATGCATGGAATCTAACGCATCGAGAACGCTATCGTTAAGATCTAAATCTGTAAAATACATGTTCTGCAAAATTTGGATGCAAAGATAAAAAAATAACTTGACATTTCATGCTACACAACATCAATAGTGTTAAAATGAGTGCGGAAATTTGGATATTAAAAAAGAAATACTCAACTTTGCAGTCCGATTTCTGAAAAAATGGCTGTGAGAATGCGTGAATTCTTCTGTGACAGAAGAGGGCCATATACAGTTAAAGCCAGAGGGAAATCGCCGCCGAGAGGCAGGCTCTGGTAGTAGAGAACTAAACCAAGAAGCATGAAGAATGTTAAGTGGTTGTTTGTTGTATTACTAATTAGTTCCTTGACTTCTTTTGTAGAAAAAGATCAGCATGCTGGAGGGTTGCAGGTAGGCACTAAAGCCCCTGATATACATCTTCAGCCTATGGACGCTGGGCAATCTATGCAAACTCTTTCAGGAAAGCGTGGACATAAGGTGTTGCTCAGTTTCTGGGCAAGCTACGACGCTGCATCAAGATTAAACAATGCCAATCTGAGTTATGCATTGAGTCAGGTAGCTCCCGAGAGTGTGGAATTGGTTTCCGTATCGTTGGATACATATACATCTATCTGTGAGGAAACTATTCGAGTGGACCAAATAGCGAAACGCCAGAGCTATATAGAGCTCAGCGGAGGAGAATCAAGAGTATATAAGAATTATGAGTTAGAAGAAGGATTCTCCAACTATTTACTTGATGAGAATGGCGTGATTATCGCCAAGAACATCAGTGCTAAGGATATTCCTGCATACCTGAATTAAGCCATTGCGCGCTTGGTTGCACTTATGTAGGAACGTAAATTTGAAATCAAAAAGGACAATACAACAAAAAAGCCCCTGCTCAGATGAGTGGGGGCTTTATTCGTTTATAGAGGTTGATTTTTAGGCAATGCCATGTGCATTGGCAGTCTTGTCAATACGCTTGATCAGTCCCTGAAGCACGGTGCCAGGACCGCATTCTGTAAATTCAGTAGCACCATCGGCCAACATGCGCTGAGCTATCTGTGTCCAACGTACAGGGGCTGTAAGTTGAGCCACAAGGTTAGCCTTGATTTCTGCAGGATCCGTGTGTGGCAGAGCATCTACGTTCTGATAAACAGGACACTTTGGCGTATGGAAATTGGTGGCATTGATGGCCTGCTCCAGTTCTTCCTTAGCAGGTTGCATCAATGGAGAGTGGAAGGCACCGCCAACCTTCAGAGGCAGAGCACGCTTAGCACCTGCTGCTTTCAGCGCTTCACAAGCCTTATTGATTCCTTCAATAGAACCAGAGATTACCAACTGACCAGGGCAATTGAAGTTAGCAGGAACTACCACATCGCCAGCAGCATTGATTTCTGCACACACTTCTTCTACCTTCTCGTCAGGAAGGCCGATAATGGCTGCCATGGTAGATGGCTGTGCTTCGCAGGCTTTCTGCATGGCCATGGCACGAGCATAAACCAGCTTCAAACCATCTTCAAAGTCGAGTGCACCAGCAGCTACCAATGCAGAAAACTCACCCAAAGAGTGACCAGCTGTCATTTCTGGTTGGAAGTCATCGCCCAAGCAGAGAGCAGAAATCACAGAATGCAGGAACACGGCAGGCTGTGTTACCTTGGTCTGTCGGAGGTCTTCATCTGTACCTTCAAACATCACATCGGTGATGCGGAAACCCAATATCTCGTTTGCTTTCTCAAAAAGGTCTTTTGCCAAAGGATAGTTCTCGTAGAGGTCCTTACCCATACCTGCGAATTGGGCTCCTTGCCCAGGAAATACATAAGCTTTCATTCTAATACCTATTGTTTATTTTAATTTTCGGGTGCAAAGTTACGCAAAAGCGAGAGAAAAGCCAAACTTGCCCCTAACTATTTCATGCTTCGATATAAAGTTCTGTGCGCAAGCGCTTCTCAGTAGGCACACAAAAGAGCGATGCCGTGAGACCTATGGCAGCGCAAAGCAAGCCCGTAGTGCTCATGCAGGTGTAGTAGGTGAGTAGTCCCATCACAACGGGGATAAAGAGCAGCAAAAGCCTAATTAAGCTCCATCTTTCGTACAAGCGAAGTGCTTCGAGCAAGTCTACCTTATCTATCTTCTTTTGAAGTACCCATGCGAATAGTTTCAGGGCAACAGGCACCGAAGCACACGTCAGTAGTATGGTAATAGTTTCCATGCCATAGACCATAGAGACATTGTGAGCCCACGGTCCTGTAGAGCCATCGGAAAGCTCTCCGATAACGACCATTATGAGCGGAACTATCCAGAATGCTCCAAACCAGAACTTCAGTGTGTGCAGTGTTTTCTTTATCTCTTCCATATCCTTCAAGTTTTACAAACCTCCTGTGTAAGGGGTTCGATTGATGATGCTTCTTCCTAAAGTGATTTCATCGGTATATTGCAACTCGTCGCCCACGGAAACCCCTCGTGCCAGCACAGAAATCTTCACAGGCTCATCTTTCAGTTTCCGATAGATGAAGAAGTTGGTCGTATCTCCCTCCATAGTAGTGCTAAGTGCTAAGATGACCTCCTTAACACCACCAGCCTTGACACGGTCTATCAGACTCTGTATCTCCAAGTCACTTGGCCCGATGCTTTCCATAGGTGAAATGACACCTCCCAAGACGTGATACAAGCCTCTGTATTGCTGCGTAGCTTCGATGGCCATCACATCACGTATGGATTCAACAACGCACACCGATGTGCTGTCTCTCAATGGATTAGAGCAAATATTACAAGTCTCTGTATCAGAAATATTATGACAGACGTGGCAATACTTCACTTCGTGCTTCAGTGTCATGATACTGTTGCCAAAAGCATCCACCGTGGCATCGTCTTGGCGTAGTAGATGCAACACCAAGCGCATGGCAGTTTTGCGTCCTATGCCAGGCAATTTGGAAAATTCATTGACGGCTTTTTCCAACAGTTGTGAAGGGTATTGTTCGCTCATCTTCTATTCTTTTGTCTGCAAAGTTAGCTTAAAAATCCGATTAAGTGAATGAAATACTGGTTTATTTGCGGCATAGCCTTCTGAAATCACAATACTTGCAATGATCCAGAATATCTGTCTGGCGGAAAGGAATCTCTGGATTGAAGATTTCCTGCAAAAGAATCTGCAAGCATTCACGATACTCAGATTCAAACTGTGTGGTAAAGTCGCTGACAGTTTCTGCCTGCCTACCACCTATCTTTATCTCAGGGCGATAGGAAGAATCGTATGAGTTGGGGATGTAGTATAGGGCTGGCACTACAGGCATATCCTTGCCCTTTTCACGCAGTTTACCACAGATAATGCTGGCATAGAGGAATGCCTGGAAGATATGGTACTTCCTATCTCTGGCAGGAGTGAAGAGAGCTTCTATGCTGGCAGAACCACCTTTGTCTGATCCTGTCTTATAGTCTAAGACACGCAAAGCTCCGTCCTTACTGTCTAATCTATCTATATCGCCTCCTATACGGACGTTCAGGTTGCCATTTGGGGTCTTTACAGAGAAGATTTCTGTGCGCCTTACCTCCATGCCTTCAAGATCAAACGGGGCGTACTGAAGGTCATTCTGCAACAGTTGGGTGATGTATTTCACTATCACATCGAAGTTGACTTGCTGTGTGCCATCATAGCGGCTCTTTTCCTGCGGAGGTATCTTGAAGAATTCCTCCTTGAATGAGCGATCCACATATTCGCGGATTTGCACTTTGTTATCAAGCAAATTTCTCAAGTCTTCTGCCAGCACTTGCTTCCCACGTCGCGTGAGATCCTCGTATATATGCTGGGCTGTGAGGTGGAAGATGGTTCCGAAAAGCGCATTGTCTATCTCAGAGCTGACTTCTTCAGGCACTTTGAGTCCTGCCACGTAGCGATAATAGAATTTCAGCGAGCAGTCTATATAGCTATTCAGCGCAGATGGGGAAAGTACGGAGCGCTTTTCTTCAGGCAACTGAGCATCTTTATCTGCATCGTAGCGATGATAAAGTTTGTGCGTCACTTGCGCATCCTTCTGAACTTCAATCAGGCGTTGACCAGTAGGTTGTTGTGCGGTTTCTAAGTACGACTGTTTAACGGCATGCGGCCATTCCACCAGGAATTGCAGCATGAAGCGTGACATCTCTCCGCGATTCATCCCTTCTGTAGAGGTATTGTAGAGCAGGGTGACGTGCTTGGCACGTTGTATCAGTCTGTAGAAATAATAGGCGTAGACAGATATCTTGTGCTCGATAGTGGTCATGCCAAAGGCTTTGCGCAGAATGTAGGGGACGAAAGAGGCATCGCTCTCTCCATGAGGCAACTTGCCTTCATTGACAGAAAGCAGCAGCAGGTTGTCAAAGTCGAGGTTACGTGTCTCCAACAATCCCATGATCTGCATGCCGATGGCTGGTTCTCCGTGGAAAGGAATACTGGCTCCCGCCAATAATCTACCAAGGAGCCTACGCAAGGTATTTGACTGTACAAGCAATGTTCCGTCGTCTATCAGACTAAGCAGGCGATTGATGAGCGTATAGCTCTTGAAAAGAGACTCTCTGTAGAGCTGACTGAACACTTCGTCAGAGGCATCAGGTTTTCGATAGAGCTGAGTGATTTCTTGCAGCAGGTCTGTCAAGTAGGCGCAAAGCGGACGGATGCCCTCTTGTGGCGTAAAGACTTTGGTGAGAAAGTCGTCTGCTTGTAGCTCTGCAAGGGTGGGAAAGAAACGATTGTTTTTTACCAACTTCTCCAGTACTTCTTTTGCCTGAGGACTGAGTTGCTGTATGTAAGGGTGCTGAAGTACGGGAACAACAGTCTCATAGGTAAAACGGTTGTCGTTCTTTTGGTAGCCACGTATCTGCAAATCGGCTAAGGCATTGATAAGTCCGCATATTGGGGTTTGCAAAAGCGGAAAACCCATGGTGACGTTGATGTTCTTTACACAATCAGGAATGCTGTGCAATACGGGGAGCAGCAAGCCTTCATTGCAGAGCACAACGGCATTTTTCTTCTCTTTGGAAGTATCCCAAGTACTGCTGTTGATCCACTGATGCAGGTAGCGTGCCTGGGCATTCTCTGTAGGAGCAGCGATATAGTGAACCTCCTTCTCCTTACTTAGTTCATCGAAGCAGCTTTCGTCTTTAAGCTCGTTGGGGAACTGGCGCAGGTTTCGCTTGATAAAGTCGCCAGCCTCATGCTTCTTTTCATTGGTATAGAAGGTGTCATAGTCCCAATAGAACATGGCTTTCCCCGCCTTGTGGAGTTTATCGAACAGTTGGCGCTCCACAGCATTGAGCACATTGAAACCAACGAGCACATAGTGCTTATAGGGCAGGGTAGTGGCATCGAGCTTGTCGATGGCTTCGCGATACATCATGCCCTCGTAGGCGATGCCTTGCTGATGCAGACGTTCGCGATAGGTTTGGTAGAGAGCGCCTAAGTGATTCCAAATGCTGACGAACTTCTCCTTCAGTTGTGTGGTGTTTTCTGGAGAGAAGTCGCCAAAGAACTCACGAATGGCTTCTACTTGCTCTTCTGTGAGGAAGTCTGCCCCTTGACCTAATTCTTGTAGCCCCTGCAGGTTTCTGAACAACGTAGTAGCATCTACTAAGTTCTTGTCCACGTCATCAAAGTCGCTGATAAGGAGCTCTCCCCAGAAATAGAAGTCGTCCAGAGATTCATTGCTGCCAGTGACCTCGTGATACACCTTATATAATTCGCATACCAAGCGGATGCTGTCTGCTGTATGGAGTGTTGTCAGCTCCTTGAATAACTCGCTGATACTGAGAAAGGTGGGTGCCCAGATAGGTTTTCCTGCGCATTGTGCCAAGTATTCGTTGAAGAAAAGGCTGGCACGCTTATTGGGGAATACCACAGCCGTTTCGGAGAGTTGGTCTCCTATTTTGTCATACAGATCTTCTGCTACCAGTTGTAAGAATGTCTTCATACGCGCTCTATCTTTTCAATGTCAACATACCATAAATATCCGCTTACTTGAATCTGACTCTGTCCAGGCATTGCTTTCAGTAGGTTCATGTAGCCTTTCACTTGGTCGTGGTACTTGTCATGCGGCTCTCCGAATTTGAAGTCCACCACCACCCATTCGTCTCCACGACGCATCACACGGTCGGGCCTTCGTTTCTGAAGTTCATCGTGATACATCCAGATGATGTCGCACTCGTTGTAGAGTTGCCAAGTCCCACTGTACCAATCCTGCACTTCAGGGAGCTGAAGCGCTTTATTCACCAGATGGAGAATCTCTTGGCGTTCAGATTGGGCGATGACACCCTCAAATACCAGTCGCTCAATGACTTCTGGTGCTTCGTCTTTCGTATGGATGGCAGAGAATACCTCATGCAGCAGCTTACCACGATTGATGAAACGCTGTGGCGATTCTGCCTCGTCTATGCCAGCGATGAAATCAGCCGATCTGTTGGACTGGCGGAATTCGATCTTTGGCTTCTGGCTGACCATTCTTACTGGACAGGCAGATAGCGACTGCACCAATTTGTTGCCTTGCTCTTTAGATGCTTTGTGCTCATGAGGGCAGAGGGTTCCAAAGGTGTATATGCCCTTGTCGCCATCCCATGTTCCGAGTGTCTCGCCCACCTTTGGAAGTACCCATGCAAGCAAGCCATTGATACGGGTAGATGCCTTTCCGCTGGAGTCGTCTTGACTCCAGATGATGAGATTCTTCTCTGCGCGTGTCACAGCCACATAGAGCAGGTTGAGATTGTCCACCCAAAGCTGCAAGCGCTCCTTCTCATAGGCACTTTGGTAGAATGATTCACGCATCTGCTTGCCATAGCTCATGGGAACTATCTGCAAGTCGCTATATGGCTCTTTCTGAATGCTTTGTTCCCAAAGCAGCAGCTCATGCAGACTGTCTTGTTCCAAAGTCCAGTCGCAGAATGGCAGAAATACGGTATGAAATTCCAAACCTTTCGACTTGTGTATGGTCAGCACTCTGATGGCTTCGGCTTCTACGTTAGGGATGGATTTCTCCTGTAGTTCTTCATCCCAATAGTTGATGAAGGCTCCAATGTCCGACGGATGGTCTGTGAGGTATTGGGCCACGGCATCCATAAAGAACAGCAGGTAGGCGTCTTGCCCCTCTACCTGATCCAAATGGAAAATAGTGTAAAGCTCCTCTATCAGTTCGTAAAGCGGCATCCGACTTAGTTCTTCCACACGCTCCACGAAAGGCTCTGGTAAGACTACCATCTGAGTGTCTTTGAAGAAGATATCATTCCAAGGTGCGTGTTTCTCTTTCCGATGCAGCAGTTCCATGCCCACACGCAGCGAAGCCTGCACCATTGTATTCTGAGGCTGATTAAGGTAGCGAAGGGCATCTATAAGAAGGCAGACGGCCTCTGATGCTTTGAGCAGAAATGCTTCGTCAGATACCAGACGGATGTTCAGCTCATTTTCAAAATAGGTGGCTATCTCTGGCAGCACGCCCTTACTGCGAAGCAAGATAGCCATGTCGCTATAGGCCACCCCTTGTGCATGAAGTGCTCTGACCTCATCGCCCAGCAGTTTGATGGTTTCCTGCACGTAATCATCCGATTTCTTCAGCATCTGTACTTTCACATAGCCTTTTGCAGAGTTTTTCATATTATCAGGTATCAGCTGCTCTACGTCTTTATAGGCGTTTTCCAGTTTCTTGTACTCATCCTCTGGCTCTTGTGGCCTCAGTTCCCTGAAGTAGGGGAGTGCCAGACGGAATAGACTGTTGTTGAATCTGATGATGTTTTCTTTGCTTCGCCTATTGCGCTTCAGCGGCTTCTCATCCACATATTTCTTGAATTCGTCTTGGGAAGTACCCAGATTGTTCAGGATGTTCCAATCTCCGTTTCGCCAGCGATAGATGCTTTGCTTCACATCTCCCACGATGAGACAATCGTTTCCCGTAGCGAGAATGTTCTCCAAGAGCAGCTTGAAGTTGTCCCACTGCATGGCGCTGGTGTCTTGAAACTCGTCTATCATCACATGCTTGATGCTGGTTCCTATTTTCTCGAAGATGAAGTTGGCATCGCCTTTCTGCATCAGACTGTGTAGCAGGGCATTGGTGTTTGAGAGCATGAAGCGATTGGACTCCCGATTGTCAGCGTCCACCTGTTGGCTGATACTATCGAGGAGTTGGAGTTTGCTGAGATGCTTCAATGAAAGCCTGCAGGTATTCACCATGCGTGCATTCTGGGCCCTGACCGTCTCAGCAGCCACCAGGATAGGCCTCAGAGTGCTCTCCGCGATGCTAACAATCTCATCTCTGTGCTTGGAAGTCTTGGCGCACCAAGCCTCTGCGCTGTCATAATGCTTCTGTGCCGTGGCATTAAAGACCTTCTCTTCTTCGAGGAAGTCGCCCTTCTCTAGTTTGTGGAAGTAACTGCAGATGCCGTTCTTCTTATTGCTTAGGTCATCTTCGCTCAAGCCATTGATGTCCAGTGCGTTGAAGAACTTCTCTGCCAATGCTTTCATCTCGTCAAGGGCAGATTTCTCCAAGTCTTTCAGCTTTTTCTTATAGTCTTTTATCAGATTCGGATTCGCTTCCAAGGCCCGACTTTGCTCCTTGCCAAATTGCAGATAGTTCTCGTTGAAGAGGTTGGTGGCAAATCGCTGGGTATCATCCGTGACATCCCAGCGTTTCCCTTCGCTGATGTGCTCTTCAATGAAGCTCTCAAGCCATCCCAAAGCCTTGTCACCCGTTTGCAGATTACCCACAAAATGCTCCACAGCCTTATCTACCACAGCCTTCGTATCCAGCTCAATGGTCATGTTGGGCATCAAGTTCAGTTCCCTCGCCAGATTGCGCATCACGTCTTGATAGAAAGAGTCGATGGTCTGCACACGGAAGCGTGAATAGTCGTGGATGATGTTCTGCAAGGCTTCGCCAGCCCTTTTGCAGATGGTTTCTTTAGGGTATTTGCCATCCAGTCCTTCGTAGATGCTGTTCAGATAAGTGTCTGATCCCGAATCGTTTGTGGCCAATCCGTAGAGTTGCTGCGTGATGCGTTCCTTCATCTCAGCCGTTGCCTTATTCGTGAAGGTCACTGCCAAGATGTTCCTGTAAGCCAGCGGGTTCTGCACCAAGAACTTGATGTATTCCACTGCAAGCGTATACGTCTTTCCGCTACCTGCCGATGCCTTGTATATTTTCAGTGCCATTTATGCTTTGTTTTAGTTGAGCAAAGATAATCATTTTTATCTAAAGCAGTACTATATTTATACCTTTTATATAATATGGAAGAAAAAAGTTTATCACTCACTTCAATTCTTCTTCCGCTCTTCCGCTAAATCCAGATAGCGCATAATCCGTATAAGCTATCATAGCGGAAGAAGAAGCGGAAGTAGCGGAAGAAGAATGCCGTTTTTTACGAAAATATTGCCTTATACGCATTCTTTAGAGCATACTAATTCAAGTTTCGCAGGTGATGCCGTAGGCATCTTATAGGATAGCAAGCTCACTTGATGCCTACGGCATCAAGTGAGGATCTTATAATGCTAATTTATGGCTGTTGTAATACTGCTTGATAATCATTCGTTAGGCAGTTCCACATTAGTTTTAAGGCGTGGAACTCTCAGTTTCCCGTAATGAAACTGGCAGTCCTCAGGGATGAAACTGGGAGTCCATAGGCATGGAACTGGCAGTTTCCTTTCGGAGAAACTTTTTTCGCAGAGTCAGTTCCCTCCACGTTTCATGGTACCCCCATCGGACGCTCCCGTTTTGGTGGATGAAGGCCCCCTCCCTTAAAATGAGGGAGAGTTTTTGGCTATTTTCCCTCAAAAAAAGCCAGAATTTGCTATTTTACTTCCGCTTCTTCCGCCTCTTCTTCCGCTATGATAGCTTATGCACATTATGCGTTATCTAAGTTTAGCGGAAGAGCGGAAGAAGAATTGTTTTTTATTTTCTGTATTTCTTTCTGAACGACATCGGAGTCATGCCAGAGCGTTGTTTGAAGTACTTGCCAAAGAATGAGGGGTTGGGGAAATCCAGATCATTGGAGATTTCTTTGACGCTCTTGTCGGAATAGCGCAACTGGCGTTCTATCTCCTTGATGGTGGCCCCTTCGATGATTTCTGTTGGCTTCCTTCCCAATATGTTCTTCACAAGCACGCAGAGGTATTTGGGAGTGATGTTGAGCATACGGGCATAGTGCTCCACGCGTCGCTCACGACCATGACTTTCACCCACTATCTTCATGAAACGCTGCACTATCTGGTCACTTCTTAAAGAATCTGTTGGAGTTTCAGAAACTTTGTTGCGCTCTATGATTCCAACAACTTCCAGAGTGATGGCATCAATGATGGAGCGCACTATGCCATAGTAATAGCTGTGGTCGGTGGCCTGAATACGAGAGCAGAGAAGATGGTAATAATCTATGATAATCTTTTGCTCCTGCTCTGTCATTCCCCCCACGGGATTTGTCTTTATGTAGAACATGATGTTGATAATCCTCGAATGGATTTCACGTGAAGTGATGATCTCAGAAGGCTTGATAGCCAAAATCTTGCAGTTGAAGTTAGGTGAAATCATATAGTCGGACAGCACACTGCCTGGTACGCCAAAAAACACTTCGCCCTTTTTGATTTGAATGGACATGCCGTCATATTCCATCTGGGCCTTCCCCTCCGTGCAGAATATGAATAAGATGTAATCGGTATAATAGGCGTCGTTTTCTGGAAGGTTCTGAATAGAATCTACGATGATGACCTCCTCTTCAGGAGATTTCAGATAATATGAGCCAGGGGGTGGTGCAATATGTTTCATAATGAATGATTGTAACTTGTTTCTGGTGCAAATATCGCTATATATTTCCGAAATAGAGTGTTCGTTTTTTCCGTATTAATGATAAATAATTCTTGCATCGCAATACTTCGCCATACCGACTGTATCTTTTGCTATTGCCCTGTTGATTGTTTGTATTCGAGAATCTTGTTCTGAAGGTTGGCGTAGGCATCGGTATGCTTATCGCACGACTGCTGATATAGAAGCTGGGCTTCGAGGAGGTCGGACATCTGGCAGGTGCCGGCACGGTAGTAGTCGCGGTGGATACGGAGGTTCTCTGCCGACTGCTCCACACTACGTTCAGCAATGCCCACTTGCAGATAGGCTTCTTCTACATCGTTCCATGCCTTGGTCATACGGATCTTCAGTAGCTCTGAAGTGTCTTCCAGTTGCTCCTCAGCTTTCTGTTTGGCGATGCGCTTCTGCTTGATGGCATGCGATCCACCCCACCAATCGGATATGGGAATGCTCATTGTGGCAAATAACATTCCGAAGGTGCGATCGTTCTCCATGAGGTTATGGTAGTTGTAACCAGCTCCCACAGCTACAGTTGGTAGGTTCTGCCCCACGGCCATGCGTTGCTGAAGTTTGGTGACCTCCACTTGTTTCGTGAGCAACTGGTATTCTGCAGTGCCATGCAATGCCTGCTCAGGGTCTTCACGAAGCGATAATGGTGAAACGGCATCCGTATCGTAAATCAACGTGAAGTCGCCGTCTGACAGACCGCAATACTGCGCTAAAGTGAGGTGAAGTACCTTCAGATTATTCACCAAGGTGAGCTCCTGGCTCTCCACCTCGTTCTGTCGGAGTTCTACTTGCAGCAGGTCGTTGCGTAGGGCGACACCAGCATTGACGGCCACATTCACATCCTTATGAATGTCTGCAAGCATGGCTTCAACAGCGGCAACGGTCTTCATTTTCTCCTGAAGTGAGACGATTTGCCAGAAATACTGTTCGGCAGTTTTCTCCACTTCATTCTCTGACAGTTGCAATTGCAGATGGCTGACCTCCTCACCGACACGGGCCAAGCGGTTACCGTTGATGATCTGTCCTCCTGCGAAGACAGGCTGCATGGCGGTGATGCCTGCAATCGTTCCATTCTTCAGCATGGAGATGCTGACGGGGTTTTGAAGTGCGGCCAAAGCCTCGGCGGGCAGCGATGTGGCAAGTGCCGAGGCCAATGACGAGGGAACAATCTCGGAGGGATTGACCGACATCTGTGCCATGCCCTTGTTGGCATTGAAGGTGAGTCCCGTGGCACTGACGTTGGGGAAATACTTGGTGAAAGCCTCCTTGCGCTGTTGCTGAGCAGCCTCGATGCCAAAGCGGGCATTGCGGATGGCGATGTTGTTCTGGAGGGCGGAGTCCTTCAGTTGTTGTAGAGTGTATGATGGCTGAGCTGCGATAATTTCGCAGCATACTGCACAGATGATGATTGTAAATATCTTTTTCATTGGTTTTCTAACATTTGGTGTGCGAGACGTTTATTGGTGCTGCCACTC